>CAZTJW010000040.1:0-6702 GCA_964613775.1 uncultured Thermotogae bacterium | reverse complement strand
TTGGTCACAGTGATGCGCGCTCCCCACACGTACACGCGAGAAGACATCGTGGAGATAAACTGCCACGGTGGGATTGTCGCTACCCGTACCGTGCTTGACCTCCTCCTGTCTCGCGGCGCGCGCCTCGCCGAGCGGGGTGAGTTCACTGCACGCGCGTTCCTTAACGGACGCATCTCACTTGACCAGGCGCAGGCAGTCCTCGACACCGTGCGCGCAGAGACCAGGCTTGGGCTGGAGGCGGCGGTCGATCGCCTCGGCGGTCGGTTCACTGATGAGATCACGGCGTTGCGGGAAAAGATCGCCACCGTGCTCGCGGAGATCGAAGTGGAAATCGACTATCCCGACGTTGATGCCGAGGTGAGGCCGCTCCTTCCTGCGCTTCAGGAACTGTGCGAAAAAGTGGCGCAGCTTGTCCAACGGGCATCCCGCGGACGGGTGGTGCGAGAGGGACTCACCGCAGCGATCATCGGCCGGCCGAACGTGGGAAAATCGACGCTTCTGAACGCTCTCCTCGGGGAGGAACGGGCGATCGTCACCCCAATCCCGGGCACAACTAGGGATACGGTGGAAGAAGTGGCCGAGATCGCCGGGATTCCCGTGCGGCTGATCGATACCGCAGGGTTGCATCCCCCGGTAAATGCCGTAGAAAAAGAAGGAGTGAGACGGGCACAGCGCGCAGTCGACCGGGCTGATCTGATCCTTCTCGTGCTCGATCGTAGCTTCCCCCTCACCGCGGATGACCACCGCCTCCTGGAAACCGATTGGGACCACCCGACGATCCTCGTTCTCAACAAATCCGATCTTCCGGCTGCCATCGATAGGAATGCAATCAACGCCGGTCCCTACCTTGCCGCGTGCGAGATCTCGGCCAAGACGAAAGCGGGGGTTGCTGCGCTGAGACAGAGGATTGTGGATTCCATCCTCAAAGGTGGAGTCCCGGCGCGGGGAACGTTCCTCCTCCTCGATGCGTGGGAGCGGGACCTGTTGCGCCGTACACAGGGTGCGCTCGATCGCGCGTTTGCCGCGGCCGAAAGCAGGGCTACCCCGGACATGATCGCTGAGGAGCTCAAAGCTGCGTACATTGAGGCAGGCAAACTCCAAGGGATCGATATCTCCGAGGATGTGCTCGATAAAATCTTCTCTCGGTTCTGCGTGGGGAAGTGACACGTGTCCGATCATTTACGGACGAGCGCGGGGATGCGAGAGCCAGTTTGTCCTTCCCTAATCAGACAAACCCACTACACTGATGATCATGAATGCGAATGGAAAGTGGGGAAAAGCGGCACGCTACTTCGTAGAAGTAGCTACAATCCCAGCACTCCTATTTTTCATTGTGGGACCGCGCGTCGAACTCCTTGGCATAACCCTGGGAATAGGACTCCTTGCGCTGCCGATTAACCGGAAGGGAAAGTGGGCCGCCATTCTTCCTCTCGGGGCAGCTGCCATTGCCGTGGCGTGTGGGTTCCGCATCCACTTCATCACCAACCCGGCCGGCGGGTACTTCTACTTTGCTTTGAGTTCTGTACCGATCACGTTTTTGTGGATCATCGCATTGCTCGGGGCGCGCACGGAACTTGAGCGCCGCCTCCCTTCCCCATCGCTTCAATCGTTGATTGACGTCTTCCTCTTAGTGAACGCGTTTATCCTCGTGCTCATCTCCCCCCAGACCCGTGGGGATCCAATCGCTACCTATCTACCCATCGGGGGAATGATATTCCTGACGCTTCGACGGATCCTCTATCCCCGCCGTGCCGATTACGATGCACACCAGCATGTGGTCATCGCGTTTGTGCTTGCCCTATTTGGGATAAGCGGGGCGATGAAAGGGGCGATTTCCATCTTCCTGCTTGGACCGCTTGTCATGATGGGAATTCCCATTTTGATCACTGCCCGCACCTATTTTTCTAACGCTAGAGCGAGAACGACCTTTCTCCCTCACTGGTTCAGTGCTCATCGCTATTCCCAAGGCGAGTTTGTCATTATTATTTTTATCTTAACGAGTGTTCTTACCAGTGCTTCGGTTATCGCAGCGTTTTACCCCATCGGATACGGGTTCATTCCTGCGCTCGTGCTCCCCGCGCTCTACTTATGGCATCGATTGCGCACCCGGGTCATCCCATTTATCGGTGAAGCGACGCGTGGATCCCTGTTTGGAGTAAGGCTCTCGCCCGTCAGCCTCGATCAAGCGGTGGCACGCATCCAGGGGATGATCGGTGCTCCTGGATCGGCGCGGATCGTCGTTACCCCCAATTCCGGTTCGCTATTGACCAGCCTCCGTGATCCCCCCCTGCGCGCGGCGTATGACCAGGCCGACCTTGTTCTCGCAGATGGAATTGGTATCGTGTGGGCCATGCGGGCACTGGGTACTCCCCTTCCTGCCCGCGTTACCGGTGCCGACCTCGCCGAGCGGCTCATGGCATGGGCGAGCAGAAGCGGAATACGCGTGTTTCTCCTTGGGGGAAGGCCCGGGGTGGCGGCCCGCGCAGCGCAGCAAGTTGGGGCGCGTTTTCCCGGGATAAACATCGTCGGGACACACCATGGCTACTTTGCCGATGACCGCCCTGTGATCGCGCAGATCGCCGCCGCTTCACCAGCCATTGTTCTTGTCGGGATGGGGGTCCCGCATCAGGAGCAGTTTATGCTCACTGCACGGCGATCACTTCCAGGGACGGTGCTGATCGGAGTGGGAGGGACGCTCGATCTATTCGCCGGCCTAACCCACCGCGCCCCCCAAGGATGGCAACGGTGTGGGCTCGAGTGGTTGTACCGACTCCTCCATGAGCCGCGTCGGATCGGCCAAGCATGTCAGATTCCGCGATTCATCGGGATGGTGTGGGCAATGTGGGTAACGTCCACGTTCGACCGGGCATAGGATTACTCGTCCACAAGATCGACTCCCTCCACCTGTACGGTGCCATGCCAATCATCAAATCCAGGCCGGAAGATGAGCCCCTTACTACCATTCGCTTGTTCAAACGCGTCGATGTAGTGGCCCATGCGAAACGCAATAAACGGAAGGCTCGTTCCGTTTTGGCTTACCATTCCTTTTAGGTGTTGGCGCTGTGCTCCGACAAGGGTGAGATTTGAGAAACGACAATTGTGGAGGAGGAAGAGAGGCGCAGGGTTCCCCGGACCGTACGGGGCAAGCGAGCGGATGTTCGTGTATAAGCGCGTGTCGATCTGCGGTGCATCGATCGGGGCGTCAAACTGTTCCGCTAATGGGCTTACAGTCGGTCGGCGCCGTGCGGCACAGGCTAGTAGGCGATCGTGCAGGAGGGGTAAGAGATCATTCTTCACCGTGAATCCAGCGGCCATTTTGTGTCCGCCGTAGTGCAGAAATAGATCAGCGTTTTCCTTAAGACAGGCGATCATGTCGAACCCGTCTACGCTCCGGCAGGAGGCACGGCTGACCCGATCCCCGCGAGAGATGATCACTGTGGGAACGTGGTAGCGCTCAGCGAGATTGGAGGCAGCAAGCCCGATAATCCCCGCGTTCCAGTATTTGCCAGTGAGGATGATCATCCCATCCGTGCGCGGGTTGGCCCCCGACTGTGCGAGCTCTTCCTCCGCTTGGGCGATGAGGTCGCTCTGTGCTATTTCCCGGTCACGATTGTAGTCGAGGAGCACCTCGGTTAAGTATTCAGCGCGGTCCCGTTGCTTGGTGGCGAGGAGAAGGAACGCGACCTTGGGGTCCCCGGCACGGTTCGCTGCGTTCAGTTTGGGAGCGATGATGTACCCGATGTCCGATGCAGTGAGCCGCTTTGGATTGATGGACAACCGGTCCATCAGCACGCGCAGTCCAAGGGATGATCCCTCCCCCCGTGCGATGACAGAGAACGCCTCCCGCACCAACGCGCGATTCTCCACCTCGCCCGCATCAGCAAGGGGAACGAGATCGGCGATCGTCCCCAGCCCGACAAGATCGAGAAGTTGGTATGGCACAGGCTTTTCCAGTCGTTCATACAGCGCGCTCAGAAGCTTGTATGCCACTCCAACCCCGGCAAGATAACGATTCGGGTAGGTTTCCCCGGGAAGCTGGGGGTCGACGATCGCCACTGCAGGAGGAAGGGTGGACGGAGGCACATGGTGATCGGTAATCACTGTGTCGATCCCTGCCTCGTGCAGCGTGGCCACTTCATCAACATTGGAGATCCCGCAGTCGACGGTGATAACGAGGGAGAATCCCTCGTCGATCGCACGCAATACGAACGCGCGCGACGGACCGTGGCCATGAGAGCGGTTTCCAACCTCCACCTTGATTCTCCCATTGGGAAACAACGGCGATAGGCCAAGGTAGAGGACCGCCGCACCAGTCAGGCCGTCCACGTCGAAGTCGCCGTGGATGAACACGCGCTCCGCACGTGAGATTGCGGTGGTGATTCGCGCTACCCCCTCGGCCATTCCGGATAGTTCAAACGGCGAATGAAACTGCGAGAAGCCTGGGTCGAGCAGATTTCGCCAGCCTGGGCCACCGCGACGGGCCAGGAGAATCCCCAACGCACGCGCACATCCAAGGGAAGCAGTGACATCGCGGACAAGCTGCTCGTCCGGGGTGGGACCGGGCTCCCATTCCCTTCCTGGGAAAAGGAGGGAGTTCATTTAGCTCGCTTTGTCCCCGCCTTGAGGCTCCACGCGTAGACGATCGGGTTAGCGATGTACATGGACGAGTACGTTCCTACGATTACCCCAATCATCAATGCCAGTGAGAATCCGCGTAGAACTGTTCCCCCGAACAGGAACATGATGAACACCGGGATGAACGTGGTGAACGATGTGTTCAACGTGCGGGAGAGCGACTGGTTGACGCTTCTGTTGATGAGCTCGAAGAGTGGTGTTTTGCGATCGATCTTTAAGTTTTCCCTGATTCTATCGAAGATAACGATCGTATCGTTAAGCGAGTAACCGACGATCGTGAGGAACGCGGCGATCGTGTCCAGGTTCACCTCGATGTGGAACAGGGCGAACACGCCCATGGCAATCGATACATCGTGGATCAAGGCAACTACCGCCCCTACCCCGTAGCGCAGCTGGAACCGCCACGCCACGTACAGCAGGATCACAACCAACGCAAGGAGGACAGCCTGCCATCCTTTTGATATCAGTTCCCGGCTTACCTGGTGCCCAATCGAGCGGCGACTCATGTTCCCAGGCTTAACATTGAACTTCTTCTGCAGTATGTCATCAATTTTGGATATCGTGTCGTGGTTTGCTTCGACATCGAGCTGGGTGGTAATCACCTTCGTGTTCTTGCCAACCACGTCCTGGATAACGCTCTTGGAGAGGTCAATTGGAGCGGGGATCCCTGCGAGCGCACTGCGTACATCCGCTGTGGGCACAGGCTTATTGAACTTGACGGTAAACTCCGTACCACCCGTAAAATCGATCCCTGGATTCAGTCCACGCACACCGGGAATAATCAAAATCCAACTAATTAGCACCAAAGTTATAGAGAGAGGAACAAAATACTTCGCCTTACCAAGGAAATCATAATGGTGCATGCGCTAGCCTCCTCTCTCTAGCTTAAGCCGATTGAGTCTTTCTTGTCCACCGCGACTTGATCCGACTCGCCTTGTTCTTGTGAAATGCGTGCCCTTTGGCTGCCTTGTCGGCTGCCTTGGCAAGCTGCGGGATTAAAGCACGCGCCTGTTCTTTCTCCCCAGAGGCGAGATGCAAGCGCATCTGTTTGGTCACTTTTTTAACTGCTGTCTTTCGCATGCGGTTGAGTGCACGTCGCTTCTCACTTTGCCGCAAACGTTTCTCTGCTGAACGTATGTTGGGAATCTTAATCACCTCTTAACCACTAAGCCACATTACATATTGCCAAATCTTAGCTGATCTCCGGCTGAGAGTCAAGACCGGCGTGGTCGGATGTAATATTTATCACGAAAAACGTGGGGTAATTTGTCCTTTGCCGCTAGTGTTGCTTGGTTGCGCCCCTGGCCGCGATTTCGCCGCCAGTTGACCGGTTCGCCAATGCGCACTATGATGGAAGCAATCATTTAACTTTCGTCACATGAGGGGGCGTTTTTGTGGAACGTATTGTAAAGCGTGATGGTCGGGTGGTGCCGTTCGACGAGGCAAAGATTACAACCGCAATCTGGAAAGCAATGCGCGCAGTCAGCACCCCGGATGCGCACGTGGCTAAACGGCTTTCCGAGCAGGTGACGGGCATTCTCAACGATAAGTTTCAGGCCGACCTTCCAACCGTGGAGGAGATACAGGATATCGTCGAGGAGGTGCTGATCCACGCTGGTTATACCCGTACGGCCAAGGCGTACATCCTCTACCGCAAGCAGCATGAAGAACTGCGCGAGATGCGAGGGCTCATCTCCGAGATCCCCATGCTTGTGGAGAATTACTTAAACGATAAGGATTGGCGGGTGCGCGAGAATAGCAACATGACTTACTCCCTGCAGGGGCTGAATACATACATCACCGATCGGGTGATCTCCCACTACTGGCTGTCCAAGATCTATCCACCTGAGATCAGGAAGCACCACGAGAATGGGGATTTTCACATCCACGACCTTGGTACCCTTGGCGCGTACTGTGTCGGGTGGGATTTGGCCGATCTACTGCGCCGGGGATTCCGCGGGGTGCGGGGGAAGATCGAAGCCGGGCCAGCGAAGCACTTCCGCGTCGCCCTTCTCCAGGTGGTGAACTTCATGTACACCCTGCAGGGTGAATCGGCTGGAGCGCAGG
>CAZTJW010000039.1:0-6717 GCA_964613775.1 uncultured Thermotogae bacterium | reverse complement strand
TGTTCCCAATAGGAAGGCCAATAGTAACGCTGATAGCATCGATTCCTGCTGCTGTGGCTATGAGCGAAAAACAAGCAAGAACCCCGAACACTACGAGGAACGTACGCACCAACATCATAACATAAGTTTAGTGCATTGAGCGACCCGTGGTCAACTGGACGGGCGAACAACGTCGCCGACAAGCAGGTCGAATTGCGACGTCTTGATCCCGTAGGCAACCTGATCGCGTACTTCAACGATCACGATCTTTCCCTTTACCCCGCGCACATCGTAGCTCAGGACCTTTCCTGTCGTGGGATCGGTAATCAAGTTCTCCGTATCCAATACCTGGAAGAAGTCACCCGTGTGCACCCCGGCATTGGCCCCGATGTTGATCACCACGCGCCCATTGGGGAGGACCGCTGCCACCTGGCCCACACGCGGTGTCGGTGCAGGCGCAGCGGAAACAGCGGAGCGGGTGGCGATAATCCGGGGCGCCACCTGCGCCATCCCGTCGATCAGCCGAGCAGCAAGCTGATTTAGCACGCGGTTCACCGCCTTGCCCACAATGGTCTCATCGAACCGGTCGCTTCCCACCGTGATCTCATCGATTAGCGGCCCGGCCGGGCTCGTCCCAGGGTGAACCTGAAAGTTCACCGCCGCAAGGTATGTTGATCCATCCCACAACTTGGCCGTATAGAAGCCAGGGCCTATCTGCATATTCGCCGTGTCACGTTGATCCCAGAACCACTCTCCGCATCCCCCGTTCGGGATGAACTGCCACCCAAGCCACTTGAGGAACGGGCCACTTGTTTTGTGGATCTCGATTCCGTACCACTTCGCCGGTCCGGGATTGCGATAGCCGATGTGCACTACCTCATTTGGAAGGTAGTCCGGCCGGTCCGTGTGCAGTCCGCCCCCACACACGTCCGTCGCGGTGGGCTGGGTAAAGGAGAGGATCCTCCCAAGATCAACGGAAAATCCGGTCGCTCCCGCCTCCGATCCGGAAGCCGACGCCGACTTTACGACCTCGGACGTGTACACGTTCACCAGTCTGGCGGTTATCCCCACCTCAACCGTGGCGCTGCTTACATTGAAGAACCCCAGGCTCAACGATGCCCGTGTCACGTTCACCTTGGTCACCGATCCGACGATCAGGAGGTCTGCACCAAGAAGACGTGCAGCGGCGACTAAATCTGACTCTTGAGACGGATTGAGATTCCGCTCCCGCATCAGTGCTTCCAGCTCTCCGCGTTCGAGGACGTGTACCCCGCTATTCACCAGCCGATCGATCAGCCCGTCTGCCACACCGGCGCCGACGTTCACGAACCCCGAGTTGCTACGGTCGTCGAACCGTGCTACGGCCACCTTGAGCCCCGCAATCTTCGTTGCAATGGCCGGGTTGATCGGGATGACGACGGTGGCAACAAGATCGTTGTTTTGCTCGTTCGATTCATCGACCTTATCGAACGGCTGGTCGGCCTGGACGGTGATCGTGTGTGTCCCCACTTCTGCCGTCCACGTAACCGCCGTCGACTTGGTCATGCCGGGATCGAGCCCGAACGGAATCGATCCCGTCCCGACCTGGGATCCGTCGATGAGAAACCGCACGGAGAACGTCCGGTTTGCCGGGTCCACCCCCACGTTCTTCACCGTCGCGGTGATCGTCACCTGCTGGCCGGCGACCGGGGAGGGGGGAACAAGCGAGATCCCGGTGACGACGAGGTCGGGTTTCCCCAATGCGGCTACCGCGAATAACAGGACGATCAAAGTGACGATGAGCGGCATGAAGCGCTTCACGTTCTTCCTCCTTCTGAATTTTACACGTCTCACACAATCTACACCGGAAAGCGATGTCGCGTTTCGTTTATACGCAAAATCGGCCCCAGTGCCAACCCGAATATCCCGATGATCCCCAACGCCGGTCCGACCCCCATTCGATCGGCAAGCATTCCAATAATCGGGGCCAGGCCGGCCGTGATCAGGGTGCGCAGCTGCGACTCAACAGATAAACCGGTGGCCATCGTCTGGGCCGGGATCAACGCAGCGAGGTATCCCACCAGCACCGGGCGGCGCAGGTTCTGAAGCATGTACAGCCCGAGAAAGCCCACGACTGCGACCCAGCGCAGGTTTCCCCATGTGAAGAGCCCGGCACCGAAAAGGAGAGACGTCCCCGCTAAGTAGAGCAAGTTCGCCGTCCGCGGGATGGAGCGCACCCTGCCCGTTACCACTCCGGCATGGGAGGAGGCATAGCTCGTCCCGAGGTAAATAAAGAAGTACAGGCCGCCGACGATCAGCGCTACCCGTCTATCCACCGTGAGGGTGAGCAGTACAGGGAGCGCTACCGCCTGCGCCTGCAGGATCGGCTGGAGGTAATCCTTGGTCGATTTAAACAGCGCATCGAACGTTGCGCTGTTTAGCAAACCGCGTACTAACTCCAGTTTTCGGAGCATGCGGATCGATTCCTTGGTAGTAAACGCGATCCGCTGTCCCAGTTTCTTCATCCATCCCCCTTCCACCGGGATCAATTCGCCGTCGAGAACCTTGGGATAGGACGCCATGAGAAACAGCTCCAGCACGTAGGGGATGATCGACGCAGCGAACACGATCCGGTAGCTTCCCGCGTAGAAGACAAGCCCGGCAGCGATAAGCGCACCAATCGCTGAGCCAAACTGCGATGCCGCGCGTGTGTGCCCGTAGTATTCCACCTTGCGGTCCTCGATCCCCTTGATCCGCAGGTACTCGAGGATCATCGCCTTATGCGTTCCGGAGCGGAACGCTTCCCCAAACGCGAACAGGACCATCGCTAACACATAGATTGAGAAGCGGGGAAATAAATAGAAGATCGCGAACGAGACAAGGTAAGATGAGAACGCGGCGAGCATCGACTTGCGCCTGCCGTAGGCATCGGCGACCACTCCGGTGGGGATCTCGAGGATGTTCGTTGCAATCTCCCGCACCGAGAACAGTGCCCCGATCTCAAGGTACGAGAGTCCCATCTCGCGGAAAAATAGGATGATAAACGGGTCGAAGAACCTCAGGTTCTTCAAGAACCCGTACGCGCGGAACTTGTGGTACATCAAATCCTTCGGGATCGCCAATTAGCACCAACCCTCATGTAAGGCATAATACGGTAATCAAAAGCAGAAGCATGGTCAAGGTAACGGTATCCCTTATTTGTCAAATGATCCTTTCTGCGCTATCCTATCCGATAGTGAGAACTGGTTCTCATTATTTGATAAGCATAGGCGGAAGGGCAAAAATGAGCAGTCTGAGCACGTTGGAAAAGTGCATGCGGATATTGACCCTGTTCAATGAGGCGACACCGCGGTTGAGCACCGAGGAAATATCAGCGCGTGTCGAGTTGCCAAAGAGCACTGTTTATCGATACCTTGCCGCACTCAGGAAACATCACCTCATCGCTGAAGATAGTCACCCCGGTACCTACCGCCTTGGGGAAGGGCTGCTGGCCCTTGCCCGGGGAGTGGCGCGGTCAAGCGTGCCGGAGATTGCCCTCCCGTTTATGGAACGGCTGCGCCAGGACTACGGAGAAACGGTGATCTTGTCTGCATTACAGAACGACCAAGGGGTGTGCCTGGAAAAGGTGGATGCCCGCCACGCCCTGCGTGTTTCGCACGATCGTGGTGCAATCTTCCCTCTGCACGCCGGTGCATCGGGAAAGGTCCTTTTTGCCTACCTTCCACCTGCTGATCAAGCCCAGATCATTCGCACACAGGGGCTTACGCGGTTCACTAAAACAACGATAACTGACCCGAATCGTCTGCAGAAGGAACTCGCCCAGATCAGAAGGCAGGGATATGCGGAGAGCGACGGGGAGGTCACAGAGGGGACGTACGGGATCGGCGCGCCAATCATGGGACGCAATGGGAAGATCATCGCTGCCCTGAGTGTCTCCGCCCCTACACAACGGCTCATGGGGCGCAAGCGGACGCAGATGATACACGTGGTGGTGGAGACAGCGCGTCAAATCAGTGAGGCGTTTCAGGCACAAGACTTCTAAACACAAGAGGAAGGAGTTGAATCATGACGGAACAACCGAACGGATTTCCGATCACGATCGAGGGTGGGAGGCTCAACGTCCCCGATCATCCGATCATCCCGTTCATTCGTGGGGACGGGATCGGCCAGGACATCACCCCGGTGATGCGCAGAGTGGTCGATAAAGCGGTAGAAAAGGCGTATGGCACCGCACGCAAGATCGAGTGGCTGAAGGTGCTCGCCGGGGACGAGGCAGTAGCAGTAAATCATCCCGACCTCTCCCCGCAGGAGATCGCGACGATCCCCCCTAACGAGAGGCAGAGGCTTTACTTGCCGAAGGAGACGATTGACGCAATCAAAAAATATCTCGTAGCGATCAAAGGGCCGCTCACCACACCGGTTGGGGGCGGGATTCGCAGCCTAAATGTGGCGCTACGCAAAACGCTTGATCTGTACGCGTGCGTCCGTCCGGTGCACCACCTCGGGACGCCGGCGCCGGTGAAGCGTCCACAGGACCTGGACATCGTTTTCTTCCGGGAGAACACCGAGGATGTATACATTGGGATCGAGTGGAAAGCAGGGAGTCCAGAAGCGGAGAAGGTGATCGACTGGCTACAACGGGAGATGGGGGTGACCACGATCCCATTTCCGAAAAACTGCGGGATAGGAATCAAGCCGATCTCCGAGGAGGGATCGAAGCGCCTTGTGCGGGCGGCGATTGACTACGCAATCAAACATAATCATCCCGTCGTCACCCTCGTGCACAAGGGAAACATCATGAAATTCACCGAGGGGGCGTTCCGCGACTGGGGCTACGAGGTCGGGCGCGAGTATCCACAGGTGATCACGGAGACTGAGCTTTATGAAAAGTACGGCGGGAAGCTGCCGACCGGGAAGATCCTGCTCAACGATCAGATTGCGGACCAATTTTTCCAGCAGATGCTCCTGCGCCCGCGCGAGTACTCGGTAGTAGCGACGATGAACCTAAACGGTGACTACATGTCCGACGCTGCCGCTGCCCAGGTCGGCGGGCTCGGGGTTGCCCCCGGGGCGAACATCAACTATCAGACGGGCTGTGCTGTCTTTGAGGCGACGCATGGGACCGCACCTAAACACGCAGGCAAAAACGAGGTAAACCCATCGAGCCTGATCCTGTCAGCGGCGGAGATGCTCCGCTACATGGGCTGGATCGAACCGGCGGAGATGATCGTGGCCGGGATAAAGCGGGCAATCGCCTCCAGACATGTGACCTATGACCTCGCCCGCCAGATGGAGGGAGCGACTAAGGTCTCCTGCTCCGGGTTCGGGGACGAGATCATCAAAAACCTGTAAAGGAGTCAAAAAATGGCACAAAAAGGGATTCGCGAATACGACGCCAAGCGCATGATCGAGGAGGCGCTTTCTAAGTATTCGGACGGGCGATTTAAGTCGGACCAAAGGCGCGTCCTCGTGGCACCAGAGACCGACCTCGATGCCCTGCCGCAGAAGGCGCCGTGGCTGAATGAGACGCGCCTCGTCGCCAAGCCGGATCAGCTGTTTGGGAAGCGCGGCAAGAATAACCTCCTATTAGTCGATGCTGATTATGATCAGGTCAAGGCGTGGATCGAGGAAAGAATAAATAGGAAGGTGACAATCGCCCAGACCACCGGGAAGACGACCGGCGTTCTCACCCACTTTTTGATTGAACCGTTTGTCCCCCACGACGTTGAATATTACCTGGCGATCACGTCCAAGCGCGAAGCTGACGTGATTCACTTCTCCACCCACGGAGGGGTTGACATCGAGGAAGTATGGAACACGGTGATTCAGATCGAGGTCCCGGTGACAGCCGATCCAAGCAAGGTCAGCGTAATAGATCGGCTTCCTGATATCCCAAACCGCGAGACGCTCGGGGCGTTTGTCAACGCGATTTATCGGATCTACTGCGACTACTACTTCACCTACCTTGAGTTCAACCCACTGGCGATCGTCGACAGTGTTCCGATCCCGCTCGATACTGTGGCCAAGCTCGACGACACCGCCGCGTTCCAGTGTGCGGAGAAGTGGGGCAATATTGAATTTCCAAAGCCGTTCGGAAGCCTCAGTACCCCGGAGGAGGAGCACATCGCCGCCCTCGATGAAAAGACCGGCGCGTCGCTCAAGCTCACGGTGCTCAACCCGAACGGGCGGGTATGGCTGATGGTCGCCGGCGGTGGGGCAAGCGTGATCTATGCCGATACAGTTGTCGACCTCGGGTTCGGGCACGAGCTTGCCAACTACGGGGAATACTCTGGGAATCCCACGACAGAACTCACCTACGAGTATGCCAAGACGATCCTCGACCTGATGACCCGTACCCCGGATCCGCAGGGGCGGCCGAAGTACCTGTTGATCGGCGGTGGAATCGCCAATTTCACCGACGTGGCCAAGACGTTCACCGGGATCATCAAGGCGCTGCGCGCGTACCGGGACAAACTCATCGAAAACAACGTGCGGATCTATGTGCGTCGCGGCGGGCCGAACTATAAGGAAGGCCTGGAGAAGATGCGCAGGCTCGGTGAGGAGATTAAGGTTCCGCTTGAGGTGTACGGGCCGGAGACGCACATGACGCGGATCGTCTCCCTGGCGCTTGAGGAGGAGAAGAAATGAAGGATTACGAACTATTCACCCGTGACACAAAGGCGTTCATCTACGGTTCCCAGGTGGCGGCGCTGCAACGGATGCTCGATTTCGACTACATGTGCCGCAAGGATTCCCCGA
>CAZTJW010000038.1:0-6853 GCA_964613775.1 uncultured Thermotogae bacterium | reverse complement strand
GGAAGAATCCCTCGATCTTCTCGTTCACCCCGCCGATCGGTTGGATCTCTCCCTTCTGGTTGACCGAGCCGGTGACGGCAAGCCCCTGCTTAATCGGAAGATCGGCCAACGCGGAGAGAAGAGCGTAGAGTTCAGTGCTCGATGCGCTGTCCCCATCGATCATCGAGTAGCTTTGTTCGAAGGTGAGGCTCGCTGACAGGCTCAATGGCTTCTCCGCGGCGAAGTGCTCTCCGAGGTACCCCTTAAGGATCATGATCCCTTTCGTGTGGGTGTGCCCACCAAGCTCGGCCTCCCGCTCGATGTCGATGATCCCGTCTTTCCCGGTGTGCACGGTTGCCGTGACCCGGGAAGGCTTGCCGAACATATAATCCCCAAGCTGGAGCACAGCAAGGCCGTTTACTTGACCAGGCTTTGCCCCCTCTGTATCGACAAGGATCTGTCCGCGGGCGATCATCTCCCGGATCTCCTCTTCGATCCGATTGCTACGGTGATCCCGCTCGACAAGCGCCTTGTGCACGTGTTCACCAGTCACATGGTCTGATCCCTCAGTGCGCGCCCAATAGGAGGCCTCCTTAATAATCGAGGTGAGGATCCCAAACCGGCAGGAAAGCTTCTTTTGATCGCCGGCGAGCTCCGCCGATGCCTCGATCACCTTCGCCACTCCAGTAGGGTCGAATGGGAGGAGGCTTGCGTCCTCCAGCGAGCGGGCGCGCAGGAAGCGTGCAATCTCCTGTTCGCGTTCCGGCGTGCGTTCCATCTCCGTTCCGAAATCACTCTTTACCGAGAAAAGTTTGGGGAAGTCCTCGTCATAGTAATGAAGGATCTCATAGATCTCCGGACTTCCGATGATGATCACCTTCATCCGGAACGGGACTGGCTCCGGTTTCAGCCCTTCGGTGGTGGAGTAGCCGAGCATTTGTAGGGGGTCCTCAATCCTGATTTCCCTGCGCTTTATTGCGATCTTTAACGCTTCCCAGCTAAGCCCCATGCGGAAGAGGTTGTTCGCGTTGAGCACGAGATAGCCGCCGTTAGCGCGATGGAGCGAGCCGGGCTTAATCATCGTAAAATCAGTGATCGCTACCCCCATGTGCACCCGCCGCTCGATCGAACCGAACAGGTTTGTGTAAGATGCGTTCTGTTCCACGATCACCGGTGCCCCTTCGGTTTGGGAGTTGTCCACGAGCACATTCACATCATAGCGCTTGAACGGATCGACTGGCTGAAGTGGAAATGGAAGCGGACCCCGTTGGGTTCCCTGATTTCCTCCCTTGAATAGATCGAGGTGCTCCACGATGTCTTTCTTCACGTTTTCCAGGAACGAAATCGCCTTCTCCACCTTGCCGTACCGCGCTTTCAACTGGTTTATGTGCGGCTCGACCGTGAACAACACCGCTTCCTTGGCGAGTTTTCTGTTCTCCTCCTCACGTTCCTCTTCGATACGGGCGATCTCCTGGAGGCTATCCTGAATCAATGCCTGCACCTTAGCCTGCTTCTCCCTGATCTTTGTCCGCTCCTCTTCGGATAGGGCGTCGTATTCTTCTTGGCTCAGTGGTTCCCCGCCCTTGCGCAATGGGAGGGTGTTGATCCCAATCGGGGTGCGCTGGATGGCAAACCCGAAGTCGCGGGACTTCTTCTCCATCTCCTCAAATAATTTAGCCCGCTTCTCAGCGTAACGATCATTTATCTTCTTGCTGCGCGCCTTGAACTCATCCAGCTCGAATACCTTGGGAATGTCACGGCGCAGCCGCGTGATCAGATGCTTCATGTCCTCGCGCAGTTGTGTCCCCATCCCAGCGGGCAGCTCCAAGTAACGCGGGCTGTACGGGTTCTCAAAGTTGTGGACGTAACAGAGATCAGGGGGAGGGGGTTCGTTCCTGCTCGCCTGACCGAGAAAATACTCCACTGCGGACATCTTTCCTGTCCCCGGCCCACCGGCGACGTAGATGTTATAGCGGTTCTTGGCGTCCTTTATTCCTAGGCCCAGCTTAAGTGCCTCGATCGCCCGCTCCTGACCAATGATCCGATCGAGGGGCGCCACCTCAGCCGTCGTATCGAACGCAAACTTGTTTGGGGCACACGTGTAGCGAAGCTTTGCCGCATCTAATTCCTTGGTCATTCCTTCCTCCTTGAGTTAGGATTGTAGCGCACATGAATAAACGGTTGCAACGAAGCCTTCTTGAGGGTGTTGGGATCATCCTTCTTGTTATTTGTACCTTCGTCGGAGGGCTGGGGACACAGGTCCGCCTTGTCCCGCTGATCGACCTACCCGGAAGATTCCAGTACCTTCCTTATTTGGAAAAGGTTATCCCGATGGCGAGCTCATCCATCGATATCCTTCTCTCAGACGGAGAGCTCAAGGAGGACCCGCTGTGGGGAGATATCGTCGCTGCTGCAGGGCGCGGAGTGGCGGTGCGCGTCATCCTCGACCAAAGCGACTGGTCAGAATCGATCACCAATAAGAACCGGCCCACGCTTGACTACCTGACAACGCACGGAATTCCGGCGAAGTTCGACGATCCAGCGGTCACCACTCACGCTAAGCTCGCGGTGATTGACGGGAAACTTGTCATCCTTGGTTCATCGAACTGGAACGTGCACGCGTTTCACGAGCAGGCGCAGGCGAACATCGCGATCGATGATGCACAGATAGGTAAAGTATTTACCGAGTACTTCGACCGAATATGGACGGGAACCCTTATCCCCGCCGGGGTGAAGCTCGATCTTAATGGGCTCAATAACGGCCCACTCCTCATCCCGATCCCGGAGGGGCCGGATACGAAAAACTACACACGGATCCTCCTTTCTCTGTTGAAAGAGGCGAAGGAATCGGTACACGTCGTAATGTATCGCGCTTCATACTACCCAACTTATAAAAACAGCCTATCGAACGATATTTTAGACGCGCTCATCGCCGCAGCAGGTCGGGGCGTCGCGGTCAAGGTCCTCCTCGATGACTGCGCGTTCTACCCGGAATCGGCAAAGGCGAACCTGGAGGCGGCCCGGTACCTCGCCGATCACGGGATCGAAGTCCGCTTCGACGATCCATCCGCCACCACCCACGCCAAGCTCGTGATCATCGATAAACAGACCGTCCTTCTCGGCTCGACGAACTGGAACTACTATTCGCTCGAGAAAAACGTCGAAGCCGACATCGCCGTCATCGGGATCCCCAAGCTCGCAAACACCTACGAGCGATTCTTCACATTCGTCTGGAACGGAGGCCGACCAGTACGCTAGCGGTTTTGTGCTGTAGTGTAGGCGAGAAGCCCACCCGCCTTTACCACCTCGATCTCGCGGGGGGAGAGATCATGATGTAACGGAATCCACTCGTCTTTAGTGCGGTTGTACGCTTTTAGGGTTCCGGTAAGATCTGACACATCGATCTCCAATTTGTCGCCTTGGCCGATTCGCTCAGTGTCGCAGATGAATGGGATGATCCCGACGTTGATCAGGTTGGCACGGTGGATGCGGGCGTAACTTTTGGCGAAAACTGCTGTGATTCCGAGCTGCCACGGGGCAAGGGCGGCGTGCTCGCGCGAAGATCCCTGGCCGTAGTTCGCCCCACCGACGATGAACCCACCGCCGGAAGCCTGAGCCCGGGAGGCGAATTCCTTGTCCTCGTAGTAGAACGTGAACTTGGCGATCTCCGGCAGGTTCGAGCGCAGGTGCTGGGTGAGCGGCCCGGCGGGGAGGATGGTGTCGGTCGAAACCCCGTCCCCGAGCTTGATAAGCACCTCGCCCGTAAGCACTGGGGGAAGAGGACGCTGGGGCGCGAGCGGGACGATGTTTGGGGCACGGCGGATCTTAACCGATGGGCCTTTGGGTTCGAGAATTAACACATCATCGATTGCCAGGTGATCGATCTTCACCTCTACCGGAGGAAGTTCGCGCGGATCGGCGATCTTTCCAGCAAGTGCTGATGCTGCTGCCACCTCGGGACTGCACAGCGCGATCTTTCCGAACTTGTTTCCCCCTCGCCCCTTCCAGTTTCGGTTCACCGTGCGCAGCGACAGATGCCCGTATCCCGGGACGAACCCGATCCCGATGCACGCATTGCATCCCGGCTCGATCATCCGAACACCGGCCTTGGTCAGCGCGAGGAAGCTTCCGTCCTCCATCAGCATCTCCCACGCCTGGCGGGACGCCGGGGAGACGATGACGTCGATATCAGGAGACACATGCTTTCCCTTGAGGATTTCGGCAGCGACCTTGATATCGCGGTAGCTACCGTTGGTGCAGGAACCGATGTACACCTGATCGATCTTTGTTCCCTTTACCTCGTCGATGCCGTAGACGTTATCCGGCATTCCAGGCATGGCGACGAGCGGTTTTAACGCCGACATGTCGACCTCGATCGTTTTATCGTATACCGCATCGGGATCCGGAAAGACCTCATGCCACGCGCCCTCCCGCCCCTGCATGCGCAGGAATTCCCTTGTCACGGCATCGGAGGGGAAGATCGACGAGGTTGCCCCGGTCTCGGTACACAGGTTGGTGATCGTTGCCCGCTGCGGCACGGACAGGGTCTCGACCCCGGGGCCGGTGAACTCGAGGAAGTAGCCGATCCCTCCTTTCACCGAGATCCGGCGCAGGATTTCTAATGCCACGTCCTTCGCCGCGGTGCCCCAGGAAAGCTTTCCGGTGAGGATGATGTGCATCATCCTGGGGACGGTGAGATAGAACGGTCCTCCTCCCATCGCCACGGCGACGTCCATCCCACCGGCGCCGATCCCGAGCATCCCGAGGCCGCCGGCGGTCGGGGTATGGGAATCTGCCCCAAGCAGGACCTTTCCCGGTACGCCGAACCGCTCGTAGTGAAGCTGGTGGCAGACGCCATTTCCGTTTTTGGAGAACTTCGCCCCGTAGCGCGAGGCGACCGACTGCAAGAAGACGTGATCGTCGGTCGATTCACCTTTGAACCCAAGAGAGGTATGATCGCAGTAGCTCACTGCGAGCTCGGCCTTCACCCTATCCATCCCTAACGATTCAAACTCAAGCCAAGCCATCGTTCCGGTCGAATCTTGGGTCAGGCACTGGTCGATCTTTATTCCGATTTCATTTCCGCGCTTGAGGGCACCATCCACTACGTGTTTTTCCAGGATCTTCTCGGTCATCGTCTTACCCACGCTGATCACCTCGCTTTGGGAAAGGATTATAATGACTTAAGAGGTAACGTCAATTTGCACACCGGAATCGCTTGGCGCTACAATAGATTTATGAAAATCCCGATCCGACAACCGATCGTTGCTGGCGCGTTCTATCCGGGAACGCACGCTGGACTCATGGACGCCCTCACGGGGTTATTCGGTGGTAAGCGGCCGAGCGTTGCAGACACCCCCGCGGCGCCGGAGGGGCTCATTGTCCCGCACGCCGGCTATGCCTACTCCGGAAGGGTGGCCGCGGACGGGTATAGGGAGGTAGCCCAGTTTGGAAAGCCCGACCGGGTGATCATCCTGGGAACTAACCACACCGGCCTAGGTCGCCCGATCTCAATCGCCCGGGAGGGGATCTGGCGGACTCCGCTTGGAAACGCACGGGTCGATTCAACCCTCGCTGATCGGTTGATAGGGAAGGGCTTTTCGGTAGCTGATGAGGCATTCTGGCGTGAGCACTCGATTGAGGTGCAGCTTCCGTTTTTGCAGTATCTGTTTGGGCCGGAGACTTCATTCGTCCCGATCTGCGTCATGCTTCCCTCTTTTTCCGAACTTGCTGCTGCCGGGGAGGGTCTCTCTGAGTGCATTCGCGGCGAGAGCATCCTGTTGGTTATAAGCAGCGACTTTACCCACTATGAGCCCGATGACATCGCGCGGAGGCTCGATCGGGAGGCAATCGATCGGATCCTTGAGTTTGATGCGCAGGGGTTCTACAACCTCGTTGTAGCAAAGCGGCTTTCCATCTGTGGTGCCGGGGCGATCACGATCCTCCTTGTCGCGGCGAGGAAACTCGGATGGCAAGGGGCAAAGCTCATTTCTTACGCGACATCAGGTGACGCTACCGGCGATCGCAGCGCGGTTGTCGGCTACGCAGCGATCGCCGTGAAGGAGCGAGCACGTGATTAACAGCATGACCGGGTATGGGACAGGGAACGCATCCGCTGCCGGATGGACCGCCGACGTCGCGCTGCGCACCCTCAATCACCGCTATTTGTCCATACGGATCCGTTCGGTGCACGATCCAGAACTGGAGCGCCGGATTGAGGAAGCGGCGAAGCGCGCGTTTAATCGCGGCGAGATCGAAGTCGCGGTTACCTTGACGCGTGATGCTGCAGCCGGGCACCTCATGATCGATAGCAAAGCACTATCAGCCTACGTAGAGGAACTTCGCAGGCTTACGGACACACTGGCGCTTCCCCCTCCGACTCTGAGCGATCTGATCGCGCTCGGAGCGTTCGACGGTCGGGAAGCGCGGGATGTCCCTGATCCATGGGAAGCCCTATCCGCCGCGCTCGGGCAGGCGATTCAAGGTGTGCAGGCGGCGCGGGCACGGGAAGGAGAGCTCCTACATGCGGAGCTCTCCCGGATTGTATCCAAGCTGTCCACGCTTGTGCAGGAGGTGCAGGCCCGGATTCCTGAGGCACTCGCCGAGCTGCGCGCGCGGATGCGGGAACGGGTCAGCGCCCTCGGTGCTGACGTCGATCCCGGTCGGCTGGAGACGGAGATCGTCCTCCTCGCCGAACGTGCCGATGTGCGTGAGGAGATTGCACGGTTAGAGGCACATCTGTCGCGGATCAGTACGCTCCTTGCGGCGGACGCGCCGGTGGGGAAGGAACTGGGGTTCCTTGCGCAGGAGCTTTTGCGCGAGGCGAACACCCTGGGTGCAAAATCACGCGACTTAGCGATCAACGGCTTTGTCG
>CAZTJW010000037.1:0-6905 GCA_964613775.1 uncultured Thermotogae bacterium | reverse complement strand
GGGCGCGGCCGTCCTGAGCCGGGATCTCCTGTCCCTTGACCTCCATCGCGTAGTACTCCGCACCGTGGCCGATCGTCGCCGCAGCCCGGCGCACTCCATCAGCAAGGATGCCCCCCAGACCTTCGCGCTTGGCGATCTGCTCGATCAGCTGAAGAACCACGTGGTAATCACCCCATTCGAGGGCGAGACCGCCGGTGTCCTTCTTCGTGAGGATCCCCTTCTCGTAGAGTTCCATGGCGAAGGAGATCGACCGACCGGTGGAGATGGTGTCGAGCCCTAACCGGTCGCAGCGGTCGTTCGCCGCAATGATCGCGTCGAGTCTACTGACGCCAACTCCTGATCCCAACGAGCTCAGCGTCTCGTATTCGAAGCTCGACGTGACGGTCCCGGCAAACTCCCCGTTTGGCACCCGATACACCTTGTCGCAGCGGACCGGACAGGCGAAACACCCGGTGTCCTTGACGAAGAACCGCTCGCGCAGGGTTTCGCCGCAGATATCGCGCGCTCTCTCGAAATCACCCGCTTTGAAGTTGTAGCTGGGGAAACGTCCAATCTTATTGACGATCATCACCAACCCCGGGGTGCCGTAACGGGAGACACTCGGATAGGCCTCATTTTTTATGATCCGCTGGTGCATCTCGCTAGCGAGGGAGAGGAACTCGTGCTGGTGAGCGATGGGTACCTTTTGTGTCCCCCGCACCGCGATTGCCTTCAGTTTCTTCGCTCCCATCACCGTTCCGATGCCGCTTCGCGCCAGGCTTCGGTTCGGTGTCACTTGAATAGAGGCGTAGCGGACCCCGTTCTCCCCGGCCGGACCGATGCACGCGACCTTTATCCGCTCATCGCCCTTCTGTTTTCTGATCGCCTCTTCCGTTTCGATCGTGTCCTTGCCCCACAGCCGACTGGCGTCCTCCAGACGGGCCTTCCCTTCGTTAATCCATAGGTATAGCGGTGTGCTTGCCTTCCCGGTAATGACTAGCATGTCGTACCCGGCGAACTTGAGCTCCGGGCCGAAGAACCCGCCGGAGTTGGAGTCACCGTAAATCCCGGTAAGGGGTGACTTGCTGATCGCCTCCACTCGCCCGGATGTCGGCCAAGCGGTGCCGCCGAGCGGCCCACTTGCGATGACGAGTACATTCTGAGAAGAGAGTGGATTGTCGGATGGCCCCACCTCGTCCCATAGGATCTTGACCCCGAATCCGTTCCCCCCGAGGAACTTACTAGCGAATTCGGCCGAAAGCTCCCGGGGTTCAATAGTTCTGTCCTCTAGATCAACCAATAGGTATCTTCCTACATATCCGCCTTTTGGCTGCGTCACAATCTTCCCCCTTCCTCGATCATCCGATCGAGCTCGAGCTCGCGCAGCTTCTCCTGCGTGGGAACACCGTTTTCATCCCAACCGCGCAGCTTGTAGTAACGCGCAAGCATCCCATCGAAATCTTCGATTCTGTGGTACGTAACGGTGTCGCCGTGTTTGACCGGAAGCGGTTCTCTCATGAACCGTTCCGGAAGGCGATCGTCCTTTGCCGAGAGGCCGAGCCGCACGTTGTACATCCGTTCCAGGTTGACGATCCTTTCCCCTATTTGCAGCAACTCGTCCGCCGTTATCCTCCGGCCGAGGGCGCTGATCCCGCGCGCCAGGTCCTCCGGATAGAGGGAATAGGTCTCCACGGTGCTGAACTTGCACACCCCAAGTGCGTCCGCCACGGCACAGTACTCCTCGCTGAACTTGACGAGATCGGGCTTGTACTTTTCATTCGCCATATCCATCAATTCGGGCATGGTGTGAGGAAGAAGGGCGCGACCGGCGTGTTCCAGGTGCGCGGTATCGATGGTAGGAAGCGCATACAGGTGATCTGCTCCTCGATTCGAGGTGGCGTGCCCCAAGCCGAACCCCTTGGCCACGCGCGGCTCTTGGGACGGGATCTCCAGTCCCTTGACCTGCATCGCGTAGAGGTGCGCATCGCCCCCGATCTCCGCAGCCGCCCGCCGCGTCCCCTGGGAAAGGAGCGCTCCTAGACCTTCCCGCCGCGCGATCTGGTTGATCAAGGTGATGATCGTTTCCCCGTTTCCCCATGAGAGATCAAGTCCATCGGCGTCGAGCAGCCCTTTCTCATGGCACTCCATGGCGAACGCGATCGCCGCACCGGTGGAGAGCGTATCCATACCCAGCTCGTTGCACAGGAAATTGGCGTAGATGATGACCCGCGGATCGCTGCAGTAGCACTTGCCGCCGAACGCGTCCACCGTCTCGTATTCCGGCCCGGCGGTACGGCAGCGGTACTTCCCCTCATCGATCCTGGACACGCGCGCACAGCGGATCGGACAGCCAAAGCAACCCTCGCTCTTCTCCTTGAAACGCTCGAGCGCTTGTGCGTCGATCTTTTCGACGAACGGAACCTGGCCAAACTGCATGTTCTTTGTCGGTAGATCACCGACCTTGTTTTTGATCGCAACAAGAAGCGGCGTCCCCCAACGGTGGTAATCCGCGGTGATCGGGTAATCGAGGATTTTCTGGGTGGCGGCCCTCACCTCGGCAAGGAACTCCTTAGGAAACGGTCCCAATCGGTTGCGGCGAACAACCACCGCCTTCAGGTTCTTTGCCCCAAATACAGTCCCTCCCCCAGTTCGTGCTGCCGCCCGTCCGCCGTCGTTGATCACACTCGCAAACAGGACGCCGTTCTCCCCGGCGGGACCGATGCTTGCAACTGCCGCGTCGGGATATTTTGTGTGGAGTAAAGTCTCGGTCTGTCCCGTGGTCTTGCCCCACAGATCATTGGCCGGCTCGATCCGGATGTCCAGCTTGTCGATTAGGAGGTAGACCGGCGTCTCTGATCTTCCTTGGATCACCAGCGCATCGAATCCACAGGCGGCCAGGTACGGTCCTAATTTCCCTCCGGCATTGGCGTATCCGTAGATTCCGGTGAGCGGAGATCGGAAGGTGAGGTGATAACGCGCCGCCGCAGGCCACGGAGTACCGGAGAAAAGGCCGGAGGAGATGATCGCCACGTTATTCTGGCTGTCCGGAAAGATCCGGGGAGGGACAAGCTTGTAAAGCAGATACGCCCCGTATCCCCGTCCTCCGAGGAACTGTGCGATCGTCTCTTCTCTTGACTCTTCGATTTTCACCGTGCGGGTAGATAGGTCAACGTACGCTGTCTTCCGCATATTCACGCTCCTCGCGCCAAGAACCGCTCTACCTCCTCCTGCGTAGGAAGCGACGATTGAGCACCGCGCTTGGTAGTGGACAAGGCACCAACCGCATTAGCCCATCGTATTGCATCTTCCATTTCTTTGCCTTCAGCAAGCGCTGCGGCTAGAGCGCCGTTAAACGCATCACCAGCACCGGTAGTATCGACCGGGTCGACCGGTGGGGAGGGGAAGTGAACGATACCGCGATTCGTCGTCCAATAAGCTCCATCCTTTCCCGCTTTGCACAGAACCTGCCTTGCTCCTTGATCGAGCAGGCGGCGAGCACCATCTTCAATCGTATCCTCCCCCGTGAGCGCGGCGAGTTCGCCACGATTGGGTGTGATGAGGTCGACTCGGGAGAGGAAAAGGGAAGAAACATCCTGCGCCGGAGCGGGGTCGAGAATTATGAACGGCTTAGATTTCGGAAGCGATTCGAGAAGGAACGCGATTGTTGCCATGGGGATCTCGAATTGCAGAAGCAATATCTTCGCGGTGGAGAGAGGAGACAATATATGAGAGATGTATGTTCGATCGACGCGCGCGTTTGCGCCGGGGATGTAAGCGATCATGTTTTCGCCTTCCGGATTTACCCACACGTTTGCTATGCCAGAAGGTGTCCTTTCCTCCTGTTCCACCGCGGTGGCATCGATCCCGTTGTTTTTGAGGCCGTCCAACAGATCTTTTCCAAGAGAATCGGCTCCGACCTTACCGTAGAAGCTCACCCGGCCCCCCAATCGGGCGGCGGCCGTCGCTTGGTTGGCTCCCTTCCCTCCCAGAAACCGATCGAAGCGGCTGCCGAGCACGGTCTCCCCTGGTTGTGGAAGGTGCGATACCAGCGTTACAAAATCCATGTTGATGCTGCCCAATACAGCGATCACTGTTAAGTGCACCTCCTACTTGACTGCTTCTCCTGTGATCCTTTTTCCCCACTTTGCCGTCCACTCTGTTAATTCATCGAACCGCATGCGTTCAAACCCAATTACATAGCTCTTGAACTCATCACCGATCGGCCTTTTCCATTTGTCGGGAATGTTTTCGTATCCGAGGTACGTGCCGAGGAAACCTCCTACCTGCCCTACGGAACAATCGGTGTCGAACCCGCACATCAAGGTAGTGGTAATCGCCCGTTCGAAGTCCCCTTCGCTCAGCAGAAGCCCGGTGATCGCGGTCGCGACGTTGGGAAAGGCGTGAATCCAGTGATAATGCCCCAGTTCCTGCTGAATCTTCTTCAGGACACCCGCTGGTTCGCCGATCGTCTCGCACCAGTGAAACGTCTGTTCTACCACTTGGTGGAACCTGCTCTCCGCCGGGACGAACGACAGCGCGAGGCGGAGAATCTTCGGGATTGGTAGGTCGGAGAAGGCGAGGCTGATCGCTGTGGCGCAGTAGATCTCAGCATAGATCCCCTCCCGGCGGTGGGAGATGATCCCGTCGCGCAGGGCGTAGTCCATGGCGAGATCGGGCCGGAGCGGGGTGATAAGCCCGTGGATCTCCCCGCGCATCTGTGCTCCGATCCATTCGCTGCACGGATTGCGGAACCGCCCGCTCTCCGGGGGCATTATCCCGGCTTTGATGTTCTCTAGCGCACTCATCTCCGCGGTGAACGCGTACGGGAGGTGCTCCACCCACTCCAGGCCTAGCTGCTCGCTGGTGAAGGACGGACCGTATTCGTCCAGGGCGTGGAGGACAAGAAGCGGGTAGGCGGTATCGTCGTTCTCTATCTTCGGAGGGACTATGTAGTTCGTCACTTCCCCGTAACGAGAGCGGATCATCTCGCTCGTCCAACCCTCCACAGGATCACCCAACGCCGTTCCGATACACTTTCCCACCCATCCACCCCGGACATGGTTGCGGTACTCTGAGGGGGAAAGTTTTCCAGAGACCTGCGGGAGTTCGGAAGAAAGCATGGCGCGCAGCTCGGACAACGTGGTCGGGCCGTACTCGCCGCGTGTCTCGATCGCCCGGTGGATCACTTCGTTGATGCGGGCGATGACAACGAGGAGCTTATCGAACTGTTCCGCGCGGTAGAGCTCGTCCCCACGCGCGAGAAGCGATTGAGCGGCGCTCATATCGCAGCCCTGGTTCTCCATGGCTCTCACCGCGGCATGCATTGGATAGACGGTCACCCCGGATTCGCTCTCTATTGCCCAGTACCGCGCGATCTCTCTGCGGCGTTCCTGCCTGTCGTCCATCATTTCTCCTTACTGCGAACGCATCATAGGGCCTGAGCGAGGAGCTCAAGGACGTCGAGAACCTCGATCTGCGACTTCGCCCTGCGTCGCGCATCGAGGAATCCAGTTTGGCAGGCGGGACAGGCGCTGAGCACAGTATCCGCCCCGGTCTGCTCCGCCTCAGTGAACCGATCGAGCTCGCTTTTTACCGACAGTTCTTCGTAATCGTAGCGTACGTACGCTCCGTTTCCGCAACAGAACGAGTGCTCGCGGTTGCGCGGCATCTCCACTAACCGGGTGCCGGGAACCGCTTTGATCACCTGTCGCGGCGGCTCATACACCCCAAGGCCGCGGCCGAGGTTGCACGGATCGTGATAGGTTACGATGCGGGAGCTCCTCTGCAGACGGACCGGATGCTCGGAAAGGTACTGAGAGACAAACTCGGTCAAGTGAAGGACCTCAAACGGGAGCGGGCGGCCGGTGAGTTTGGGTGTATCCACCTTGAACGTGCGGAGACAACCGGGACAGGTGAACACCACCTTCTCGACTCCCAGCCCCTCGATCATCGCAACGTTTTCCGTGGTTACCCGCTTGGCTTCTTCCATTTTGCCGACCGTAACATACGGATGGCCGCAGCAGTGTTCATCGCCGAGAAGGGTGAAGTCAATGTCCAAAGCGTCCAAAATGCGGTATGCAGCTCGTGCCATTCCCCGTCGCAGGTAGGCGGAGGTACACCCGACGAACAGGAGTACTTTGGCCTTTTTATCCACCCGGGATTTGCCCGGAGCCCAGGCGAGCCTCTTCTCCGGTGGTTGTCGATAGGGGTTTCCGAATTCCTCCATGACCTTGAGAAGTTCATTCACTCCGCTTGGCAGAAGGTCGCGTTCTGCCAGATCCTCCTTCATCGCCGCATAGATCTCGAGCAGGTCGAGATGCTTGAAACACTGTTCCTGGCAAGCAGAACACTCCGTACACGCGTAAACACGCTTGGTGATTTCATCGTTGTAGTTGAGTGTCCCATCGAGCAGGCCGCGGGCGATGACGATTTTGCCGCGTGCCCCGTAGGAATCGAAACCGTAGGTACCGTAAGCAGGGCAGATCGATTTTTGCGGCTCGGTGAAATCATCGAAACAAAAAGCGCATCGAAGGCAGCTGTAAATTTGATCTCGATATTTTTCCAGGTTCATGTCGTACCCTCCGTGGGAAAGAGAAGATCCGGGTTCAAGATTCCGTTCGGATCCAATGTCTTCTTTAAGGTTTTCAACAGTCCAAAGGTAGTTCCTAACTTGGGCATGATGTAAGGGGAGATCCCGGCTCCGAGACCGCCAGGGCTCATCCTCCCTTCGGTGAACATCAGCTCGGCAATGTCTCCGCGCAGCTTCAGAGCGTAGTCCCATGCGTCCGCACGGCGCTCGTCGTACAACGTATCAATCCACAAGTAGGCCCCGTTGCGGACGAAGTAGGCATCCAGCCCCTTTACGCGGATCCCGTACTTGGTGAAATCTTCGTCGCGCTCTTCTCGCAGATTTCGGAACAACCGAA
>CAZTJW010000036.1:0-6944 GCA_964613775.1 uncultured Thermotogae bacterium | reverse complement strand
GACTTTACCGCAAGATTATGCTATTCTATAGGGCAAAATCGGCTGTTCCATGATGGGGGGGAGAACGCTGGAAATTACATGGACCGTACGTAATGTTTTGAACTGGACACGCAATTACTTCAAGGAAGCCGGAATTGTTCAGCCACGCCTGGAAGCTGAGATCTTGCTTGCGCACACGCTCGGGCTCGATCGTTTGCATCTTTACCTTTCTCCTGATCGTCCCCTTACCATGGACGAACGGACGCAGTTCCGCGAGGTCGTAAAAAAGCGCAGGCAGGGAACGCCGCTCCAGTATCTTACGGGTGAAGTGCAATTTCTCGGGTTGCGATTTCGCGTGCGCCCAGGAGCACTCATCCCTCGGCCGGAAACAGAAGAGCTAGTGATGCGCGCGCTACGCCTTGTCCCCCGCGATCGGGACGTATCCTGCCTCGATTTGGGCACAGGCACAGGCGTAATCGGAATCTGTCTTGCCAAGTACGTTCCGCATGTAACGGTTACAGCGGTGGATACATCAGCGGATGCACTTTCCTTAGCCGGAGAGAACGCCGCTCTGAATGGGGTATCCGACCGAATTACATTCTTGGAGAGCGATTGGTTTAGTCGGGTCACAGGAAAATTTGACCTCATTGCCGCAAATCCGCCATATATCCCGAAGGAGGAACTCCCTCATCTACAAGCGGAGGTGCGCGACCATGAACCGCAGGTAGCGTTGGACGGTGGAGAAGGCGGAGTGGACGAGATTGCCCGCATCACCCCGGGACTGCGGGATCATCTTGCCCCGGGAGGAAAGGTTGTGCTGGAGATCGGAGATGGGCAAGGGGGACAGGTTGCTAAAATGGTTAACCAGGTGGGATTGGTGGGCGTGCGCGTGGAGCGCGATCTCGCCGGGAAGGAGAGGTTTGTGATCGCCCGATGTCCGTGATGATCCAAGTCTCGGAGCTTCACTTTTCCACCGATGAAGGATTCAAGGTGCTGGAGGACGTTCATCTGCATGTCGATCAAGGGGAGATGGTGTTTCTTATCGGGCCACAGGGCGCGGGAAAGTCAGTCCTCCTTGGGTTACTCGCTGCCCGTATCCCGCCCCAGGAGGGACAGATCCTTGTGTACGACCGCAACGTCGCGCGGTTGAGCCGGCGCAAGGCGGAGGAGTTCCGGCGGCGGATTGGATTTTTCCCGCAGGGGTTCACCCCGCTTCCGAAGGCTGTTATGGAGAACGTCACGTTTAAGCTGCGGGCGCTCGGAAACTTCCGCGAGCAGGCTGAAGAGAAGGCGCTTGCTGCCCTCGAGCGGGTCGGGTTGACCGCGAAGCTTGTCACCCCGGCGGAGGAGCTCGAACCTGTGGATCGAGTGCGCTTGGGATTGGGGGTAGCCCTGTGCGATGATCCACTCCTCCTCCTGTGCGATGAACCGTTTGCCGGGCTCGAAGAGGAGGGCCGGGAAGAGATTGCGTCCCTGCTTGTGCGGATCTACTCCCGCGGGGTGACCATACTTGTGGCAAGTCGTGGGCCTCTACCCGCGTCCCTTTCCGATTATCGGGCGATCACGCTTGTCGATGGGAAGGTGGTAGAAGGATGAGCCCGTTTTTCTTCCTGTTCCGCGAACTTCTCGGCGCCATCCGGATGAGAAGCGGGCTATTGTTCCTTGGGATGACCGCCGCGATATTCGCATTTCTTGCCGTCTTATCCTGCTTTTTTCTCGTTGGAACTCCGACGGGCACGCCCGTCCATTCCACTACCTCCCTGGGGACGATAACCGTCTACCTTTCTCCTCAGCTCTCCGATCAAGACGTACAAACGCTCTATCTCAAATTGCGCGACCGCGCGGATGTCGCCGATGTTCATTTTCTGTTCGGCGCCGAGATTGCTCCTGATCAATTTGGCGGTGCGTTTCGCGTGCGTGCGGCCGATCCCGCCCACGCTGCCGCCCTGGGCGCAACAATCGGCAAGTTAAATGGGGTGAGACAGGTGATCGTGGCGCCGCGCGGCACAACAAGACTTAATCTGCCGACGCCAGTGCGGATCGGGCTGTTGCTTGGACTGGTGGTGAGCGGATTCCTCTCGTTGTTCATCGCGCGCGCAGCGTTTCTCGAGCTTCTACGCGGATTCGCCCCGCAGATCGTGATGATGGACTTGGCTGGAACCCCGGAGCGCGCGATGCAGGTACCGGTCATCGCGCTGGGGGTGGCATGTGGACTGATAGCGAGCATCGTGTTGATCGCTATCGTCTACGTGTTACACATCTCCGCCCTCTCCCCATCCGGCGCGATCCTCTCCACCGCCCCGGGGTTAACGGATGGCGGACGGGTGCTCACTTCCAGCCTGCTCAGCCTCTTCCTCGGACTTGTGTTGGGGACGCTTGCTGGAGTGCTCGGGGCGAGCCTCATCCCCCGGTTCCGCACGTGATCACTCGTAGCGCAGGGCATCGACGACGGGAAGCTTCGCCGCCCGGCGTGCGGGCATCCATCCGGCAAACGCGCCGAGGAGGAACGAAAAGAGCAGGGTAGCAACGATCAAGATTGGGCTGGCCACTGCGCCTATCTGGACATGGAAGTGCACGCTAATCACAGCGGCAGCGAGGCTACTCAGACCGAGGCCAAGGATCACTCCCACGATCCCGCCGACCAGGCCAATCAATCCTGATTCAATGAGGAAGATGGAGAGGATCTGGCCACGGCGCGCTCCGAGTGCCTTCATCACCCCGATCTCCCGCGTCCGTTCAAGGACCGCGGTGTACATCGTGTTCATTACCCCCACCCCGCCGACAAGGAGCGAGATCCCGGCGATCCCAGCGAGAAACCCGCTCACCGACCCTACCACCGTGCTGATCTGGCGGTTGATGTCGGAGTAGGTAACCGTGGATATGTCAGTATCCCCTGCGGCATTGAGCGCTTCTTTCACCCGGGTGGCGACTGCATCGACGTCCTCCCCTTTTGCCGTTTTGACCAGGGTGGCCAACACCTTGTTGCTTGTACCAAATAGCGTGTCCATTTGGGAGAACGGAACGAAGATCGTGTCTGCGTTACCGCTTCTGCTCAATCCAATGCTGAATCCTTCTCCCTCGCTTGTCGGGGCGAAGATTCCAATTATTTTGAATGGGTGTCCCTCAATCTCGATCGTTGTCCCGAGCTGCGCATGCAACTGGGAGGCGACCTTGTCTCCGAGGATGGCGGTATTGTGATCGCCGGGAGCGAAGAACCGTCCCCCGGGAGCGAACGAGAAGTTGCCCAAAAACGAGCTGAATTCGGTTATCAGAGTAGGAGAGAGTCCCATCACTGGCAGGAACCCCTGCACCGGTTTACCCGCGTAAGCCGGCCCCTTGACGAACCCAGTATTCGTGCGGATTGCCGCCACTGCGACTACTCCCGGCACCTGCTTGATTGCATGTAGATCGACGTCCACCGCTTCCGTGGCGCCGCGCCGCGATTGGAATGCGTTCTTCCCCACGATGAGGAACGAGTTGTACCCGAACACCTTCTCCACCTGCTGGGTGACGCTCCGTTCAAGCCCGAGCCCAATCGAGACCAGGGCAACGACGGCGGCGATCCCGATGAACACCCCGATCACCGTGAGCCAACTGCGCAGCTTGCGATGCATGATCCCCCGCGCCGACAGGAGGAAGAAGTCACTAAACATGGGGTCCCTCCTTCTCCTCGATTACCCGTCCGTCCCTGAGGCGCACGATCCGATCGGCGACCGCGGCAGCATCGGGGTCGTGCGTAACGATGACCACCGTCTTCCCATCGTCGTGGCTCAGCTTCTTAAGCAGTTCCAATATCGTCCCGCCGCTCTCCGAATCGAGGTTCCCCGTTGGCTCGTCAGCGAGGATGATCTCCGGATTGTTGGCCAGGGCGCGCGCGATCGCAACCCGCTGCCGCTCCCCGCCAGATAGCTCGTTCGGCCGATGGGAGATCCTGTCCCCGAGTCCGACGTGCCGCAGGAGTTCACGCGCCCGCGCCGCCCGTGCCCGCCGGGGCACCCGTTGGAAGATCATCGGGAGCTCCACATTCATCTGTGCGGACAGAGTGGGGATAAGGTTGAACGTCTGAAACACAAACCCGATGCGCTGGCCCCGCAGTCGGGTAAGGGCCCGTTCGGACAGGCTGGTTAAGTCCGTTCCGTCGATCAGTGCTCTCCCACCGGTCGGGGTGTCGAGTGCCCCAATAATGTGGAGCAGTGTCGATTTTCCTGATCCGGACGGTCCCATCACTGCGATGATCTCCCCCTTATACACGATAATGTCGATCCCGCGCAGAGCATGAACGATTGTCTTCCCAAGCGGATAATCGCGGGTAACCCTTTCCAGGTGCAGAACCTCCTCCATCATAAACGACCTCCGTTGGATACCCCACAGCTTGCTAGGGGGTTCTTTACTACTTCGCCTGGGTAACCGAGTAGAAGGTGAGTTTGAGGAGAAAGGTGGTGACCCATTTTCCGCTGTGTTTCTCCTCGACCTTGATGAGTGGCGAGACGAATACCGGCGTTGAACGCGAGAACGCGAGCGTAGTACGCGTATCCGGATGGTCGGGATCGGTGTACACCCCGGACAGGCACGGGACCCCCGCGATCTCCTGGTCAGCCACCACGTGGAAGCTTCCCCCACCGGGGAGGACGTAGTCTTCCCCGACCGTGAGATCGTCCAGGTGGGGAAGCAGGGCAGAAATTGGACCAAAGCCGACGTTCCCCATCCCCGATTCTACGCGCGCTGCGCCAAACAGAAATCCAAACGTCCCGAGCTCATCCGGAGTTCCCGTGGCCTCGGTCGTCATCTTGATCCGATAGCGCCCATCGGCGAGCCCAGTCACCGTGAGGGCGAGCGTCTGCGGGGTGGTAAGTTTGTTCGTAGCGATCTTGTAAGCCATGGTTGTGGTTCCGATGGGAAAATCGGAGAGCTTGGTCTGGGCATACGCACCGCACGCGATTAGCATTAAAACGAGAAACACGGTAATACTCTTGACGCGCATAATAGTCCCTCCTTGGAGAGTGAAGGTAGTGGATGGGCGAGGAAAATTCAACCGGAGGAAAACAGGATCGGCTGTGGCCGGGGATAGGCGGGAATGAGGGAGCGTGCCGCCTCGACGTCAGCGGCAATTTGCATTGCAAGCGCCTCGACGGACGGAAAGGCGCGGTCATCGCGCAGCCGGGCAAGAAGATGGACCTCCATTTCCTTTCCACTCAGTTCATCTATTGGGGAAGACAAGAGATAAACCTCACATCGCATCTCTTTCCCGTCCATGGTCGGTCGGCTCCCGCTATACACCAGCCCGTATCCCTGGCCCGCGCTCCAAGCTGCGTACCCAAGGTAGATCCCTGGGCCGGGGCGCAATAACGTGGAGGGAAGGGATAAGTTGGCCGTGGGATAGCCGATCCTTCGACCAAGGCGGTCACCATGGACAACGATGCCGGCAACCACTGGCGGGCGCCCGAGGAGCGCCGTCGCTTCCTGTACTTTCCCCGCACGGATGAGAGCACGAATGCGGGTGCTGCTCACCGGCATCCCGTCGACCGTAACTTGCGGGATGACGAAAAGCTTGAACCCGTACGCTTTTCCCAGCTCTTTAAGCAGCAAGACGTCTCCAGCCCTACCGCTCCCGAACCGGAAGTTCTCCCCGATCACTACGGCGCGTGCTCCAAGGGCATCGATCAGGACATGATTTACAAACTCCTGTGGGGAAAGGTCACGTACTTGCGTAAATTCCCCAGGAATGATACGGACGACGTACCGACGCAACAAAATCGATTTCATGCGTTCGGTGGTGATCAAATACGGTCCGGGCGTGGTGAATCGCGGGGGAAACGAAAACGTGTAGGCGACCGGTTCTAATCCCATCCGGCGTGCACAATCCTTCACCTGATGCAGGATCGCCTGGTGGCCACGGTGTACCCCGTCGAATGTTCCGACTGTTACAACCGTTCTTCGTGCTCGTGTCATATTAGCGTGATTGTATCCGTAAATCCGTTGCACTTGCTACTGGGAAGAAAACTGCATACATTATGACAACAAAATGATTAGGAAGGAACGTATGATGGATAGTGATCGGATTGCGATTATCGGAGGCGGAAATCTGGGTACAGCAATCGCCAAGGGACTTGTTGCCGCAGGCACGCTCCCTCCGGAGCAGATAGCTATCACCCGCCGCTCAGTGCACCTGCTTGCCGAGTTAAAACAAGCGGGGTTCCGCGTGGGTAACGATAACAAACAAGCGGTGCGAGACGCGAGGGTCGTGTTTGTCACGGTCCGCCCCGAACAGCTTGATCGGGTACTTAGTGATCTCGCCCCGGCCCTGCGCCCGGAGGCCCAAGTCCTCGTTTCCACCGTCTCCAACGCCCCGATCTCCAAGATCAAGGAGAAACTCGGGGGGAAGATCTCGGTCATCCGAGCGATGCCGAACATTGCGGTTTCGGTGCGGGAGTCGATGACCTGCCTCGCCCACGGTCCGGATGTTCCGGCGGAGGCTACGGCGGCGGTGAAGGACCTGTTTGACGGGCTCGGGGAGACGGTGTTCATCGCCGAGGAGCAGATGACCCCAGCGACTGCCCTCTGCGCCTGCGGGATCGCGTTTTTCCTGCGTGCCATTCGCGCTGCTTCCCAGGGCGGGGTGCAGGTGGGATTCCACGCTGGGGAGGCGATCCGCCTTGCCGCTCAGACAGCGAAAGGGGCAGCGGAGCTCATTCTCGCCGGGAACACGCACCCGGAGATAAAGATCGACGAGGTGACCACTCCGCGCGGAATAACGATCGAGGGATTGAACGAGATGGAGCATTACGGCTTTAGTTCAGCGCTGATCCGCGGGATCGTTACCTCAGCGGAGAAAGCGGCGAACCTGTATCGGGAGAGTAAATGATCCTGCAGCAAGCTTAAGAGGAGGAAAACGGAGATTCGCCACAGGCGAATCGGTTCGGGGTTTGTCCGGACTGCATGAACTCTGTGACGGAGGACGTCGGGCA
>CAZTJW010000035.1:0-6997 GCA_964613775.1 uncultured Thermotogae bacterium | reverse complement strand
CGCACGTCGCCGGGGTGGCGGCGCTCATGCTGTCCCGCAATCCATCCCTTACCGGAGATGATATCAAAGCGATACTGGAGCACACTGCGGTGGCAGACAAGTACACCGGCACGGTACCGAACACTAAATGGGGATATGGAAAGATCCGTGCCAACACCGCGTACGCCGCCGTCAGCCCCCCACACCAGGGGACGGGACCGCAGGGCGTTCCCACGATCGCGGTAGAGAATAATCCTGTCCATACCGGTGCTCACTTCACCTACACCGTCCCCGCCAGTGCCACCGGAGCAAGGCTTGTGGTATACACCGCGTCCGGGAGACAGGTGTTCTCTCAACCGGTTAGCCCCGGAGTAGGCGATTACACATGGAACCTGCGCGATGAGGACAAAACCCCGGTGGCAAGTGGACTTTATCTATTTATCATTATTACCGATTCCGGGCACTCTGCGATCGGAAAGCTGGTGATCGAGCGATGAAATCGATCGGCGTTTTGTCGCTGCTTCTGGCGGTGTTGACGCTCCCGGTGTTCGGTCAGTACAGCAACGTCGGGGAGATCATGCAGTTCGGAGTTGGGGCGCGGGCTGTCGGTCTTGGGAACGCGTTTCTCCCGCTCGCTGACGACGAGACCGCGGCGTTCTACAACCCGGCAGGGATGGGATGGATCAACCACATATCCCTCACATCGTACTTCTCACGACAGTTCGACACCATCACGTACGAAGCGGTCGGGGTCAGCATCCCCCATATCGGAGCAAGCTTGATGCGGCTCGATTCGGGCTGGATCAAGGCGGACTCCGGTGGTTTTTCTTACATCAGCGAGTGCGGAGTGATTGGAGCGGGGTTTGCGCTCGGCCCGGTTGGAATTGGCGGCAGGCTAAAGGTATTTTCCGTACAATCTCCATACGTTGCGTTTGGCTGGGCGGTCGATCCAGCGCTACTGATCGTAAGCGACGTAATGCGAGTGGGAATCATGGTGGAGAATGCATATTCGCAGCCAATCGTCCTCCCCGATGCCACGGTGGAGGAGTGGCCACTGCACGTGGATGCGGGTGTGGCGCTGCACACGCGGATCGGGAACAAAGTGGAATGGAACGCGACGTTTGTCGCCAATGACCTATTCACTCCTGCGGTGCGGGTAGCGTATGGAATCGAGGCGTGGGTGGGGGGACTCGGGACGCGCGCCGGCTGGAACACGTGCGGGCCAAGCCTCGGGATATCCGTCCGGTTTCCCAGCATGCGCATTGACTTTGCGTACACGGAGAGCGAAGGGTTAGGAGGAAGCTATGGTGCATCGGTTACGTTTAACTTCTGAGTGGATCTTAGCGGGCGTCATCGTCCTCTTGTTCCTCTTTCCAGCGAATGGAACGCAGACGAATAGCTTCACCGCGAAGATTAGCGGGAGCAAGTCGTTCACCTTGCGCTACGGGATCGGAGACCCGCAGGGGCTAGGACAGGCCGGGATTTCCCCGTATCAGCTCGATCTCGATCAGTCCCTGGCGGTGGATGTGACCGCCGATGCCCTGTCCATACTCACCCTGAAGGGACACTTTAACGATAAGGAGCCTGCTTCCATGCAGTCACTCACGCTGCACCTGCACGCTGATAAGCTGAGTGGGGTGTTCGGGGATTTCTCCATCAGCGGGAAGGAGGCGTTCGCCGTGTACAATAAGAAACTAAAAGGGGTGCGCCTCGATTATACCCTGCCCGGCGGCGGGGTGATCACCGGGGTGTTGTCCCAGATCGAGGGGATATCGGAATCGAAGACGTTCATCGGGCACAGTGCGCACGGCGAGGTTTTGTTCTCGTTTTCATTCCCGGATCGGCCATGGCTCACTCAGCCGTACACGCGTAACCTGGCAGGACTGTATTACTACACACTGACCGCCCCGTACATCGAGGGCTTCTCCGAGGTTGACCTCGCGTTCGCTGTTTCCGGCAAGTTGCGCGCGATCTTAAAAAATTATGGGCTTGGGTACCTCGCCGGGACGATCGAGGCATCCCCGGCAAACCCGTTTCCCCAGGGCACGTTCACGGTGGTGCACGATAAATCCGATTTTTTAATCCTCATGCGCCGGACGGACGATATCCTGCGAACGCAGCTTCTGGACTACATCAAGACGTACAACATCAATAATAACCTCACCGGCAAGGACAAGAAGGAATACCCATTCAACACGGGAAGCAACTACGAAAAAGCCTTTCTGCACGCGCTTTCTAAGTTTGTGGCCATCACAGTCGACGAGAATTCCTACCCTCTTTTAAGCGGGAACCAGCACCGGTTTTACTACCTCGGCCACAAAAACGTAAAGAAGGGGTCGATCGAAGTGACGGTGAGCGTGAACGGAGCCACGTTCCGCCCGATCACCGCCCCCGATCTTTCTAGCGATTATCGGATGAGTGCGTTCCCCGACCAGGGGATCATCGCGGTCAGTTTCCCCGCGGACTTTTTCTCCGGGAGTAAGAGCGCGATGCGCGTCACGTTCAGCTATTCCATGTCAGGAAATGCCTATTCACTTGGGCTTTCCATCGTTCCGGGGAGCGACAAGGTATACCTCAATGGAAAGCTCCTCAAACGGAACACCGACTACACAATCGACTACGACGTCGGGCTGTTGATCCTCCTCACCAAGGTGAAGGACAGCGATACGATCCGCATCGACTACGAACGGGCGCGTGGAGGGCTCGGAAGCACTGCCGAGTACGCGCGGAATTTCTACGGGACAAGCGTGGATATTCCTGTGTCCAACGCTCTATCGCTCGAGGCAAGCGTGCTCCAAGCCGCGGATAGCCCTACTTCACGCGTTAATCGGGAGAAGGCGCGTACCATGCCGAACACACACACCGTCTCCGGGATCATCGGCCATGTCAAGCTTGACGGGTTCAACGCTAACTTTACGCTCGGGTACAACACCAACCGGTTTCCGCTCGACGATGACGAACGCGTTAACATTCCCAACAAAATTACAGCGATTGCCGTAGCCTCTGATTACACGTTCTTCGCAAATACGAGCGGGGTGAGCGTGTATCACGATGGGAATTGGTCCGCGTATACCACAGCGAACGGGCTATCGGGGAACCGGGTATACGCAATCGCCTCCACAGAAAATCGCGTGCTGTTTGGCACGGGTTCCGGATTGACCGTGCTGACACTAACCGGGGAGGCACCGCTTGACCAGGTCGCGAACTGGAAGCGCTACTCGGTCAACGACGGCCTGCCCAACGCGGCAGTGCACGCGCTTGCGATCGCCGGGGACAAGCTGTGGGTGGGGACAGAGGCGGGGATCGCGGAGGTCCCGCTTGACAAGATGGATGATCCGAAAAGCTGGCATTCCTATACTGCTGCCTCGATTATCAAACTGGGAGCGATCACCGCGCTGGCGGTCGACAGCGACCACGTGTACGTGGGCTGCACACACGGGTTGTTCTCGTTCGATCCGGTGACCGGGACGCTTCAGCCCCTCCCTGGAATGAGCGGTGTGAACGTCACTTCCCTCGTCATGCACAACGGCGCTCTGTACGCCGGGTGTGACCTTGGATTGCGCTCGTTCTACCGCGGAACGGGAAACGGGTGGCTCGTGTTCGGCACGCCGGTATACGCGGTGGCATTCGCCGAAGGCAAGGTGTGGTACGGCGGGAATGATGGCCTGTACCGCACCTCCGCGGCGGGGCCAGCGATCCCCGGCGAGACGGTAACCGCGATCGCGCCCGACCCAACGGGCGGGGTGTGGGTAGGGACACGCGCTGACTCCGACTATAATTTGCTGGTGTTTCACGTTGACGCACACGGAGCTGAGCCGTTCGCCAACACGACAACGAAGATCGACGGTCGTGACCCGACCCGGTTCGCCGACATCCCGGCCGACAAGCACACAGACCGCGGCGGGATCGCACAGGCGAGCTTTACGCGCAGTATGGGTCCATTCGTGCTCTCCGGAACATTCGTCCGGATCTCCCCCCAGTTCACCGCTATCGGCCGGCTGAGCCGGCAGGACGTCACCGGCTGGACCCTTAACGGGAAGGCCAATCTGCCGAACAACCTCACTATATCCGCCATCCACGGCTACCACCTGATTGACACCGCAACGCCGCAGCAAAAGAAGACGATGGATAACGCAGTTTCCCTCGCGTGGAAGTTCGGGCCGCAGTTTTCGTTCTCCGTCAATCACAGCCTGGTCGATGACGATCAGGATCACCCCGGATTTGACTCCGGCAAGCTGACCTACAAGATCGGTCTGAGCGATAAGCTGTTCGCGGACGCGATCAGCCTGGGGCTCGTCTGGAATGATGGGTTCATATGGAACTTTGCATCGACGCTCGCCCCACGGCGCGATACGCGCCTCGATCTTACGGGGACATGGCACGTCCTCTCCGGCCTGAGCGTGTCAGGAACCTGGTCACGGCCGGTGAGCTTCATCGAGGATCGCCGCATCGGCGCGGATACATGGACCGGAGGGCTTGCGTGGTCGGGGCGGTTGGCCACAGCAGCGTTGACCGCAAACTACAACATCACCGCACATCACACCGTGGGAAGTGATCGGATAAATAGCGACCAGGGAGGGAAGATACGCGCGCGCCTGGATAAGTTCGGGGTCGCCGCATGGAAGGTTATTCCTGCCTTCACCGCCGCGTTTGCAAAGAAGGCAGGGATTGTCACGGCAAGCGGGGAGGGGAACATCAACCTGACGTATTCCGATTTCTCCGTATCCGGGAACTATACCCATACCGTATCGGGACTGGGGAATCCGCGCAACCAACTGACGGACCGATTGTCACTTCTTTTTTCATACACCGGCATCCCTGATCTACGCCCCTCCCTTGCGTATACCATGAACAAAACCGCCGTCGTGTATAAAGGGGTGGCCAAGCCAACGGTGAATCACAGCCTGACCGGCCACCTGTCCTATCGGCCAGCCAGCGGAATCACCGACGACCTAGCGTTATCCGCGCGTGCTAGCGCCGGAAGGAGGGAGAACTTAACCATCAACCTCACAAACACATTTACCTATCCCATATTGGAACAGATATCATCCCGGTTGGTGCTCACTGGGCGGTACATGCAGGCGGGAGTACACCCACAGCTCAATTTAAGCCTGCGCGGTGGAGTGGATGTTACCCTGTCCAATACCTGGAGCGGGTCGTTGTCCGCATCCTACCTTACTGGCCTAAAGTCCACGGGGGGGCTGTACAATAGTCTGTTGCTTGCGCTTACCATCACCGCAACGTTTTAGCGAGGACAAAAATGACGGATAAGGACCGGTACGCATGCCAGATCGCTTTACCCGAGATCGGTGCGGCCGGACAGGCCCGTCTCAGGAAGGCTCGCGCCCTCATCGTCGGTTGTGGCGCACTCGGAACGAACGTCGGGGAGCTTCTTGTCCGCGCTGGTGTGGGGAAAATTCTGGTTGTCGACTACGATATCGTGGAGTTTTCCAACCTGCAGCGTCAGGCGCTGGTCACGGAAAATGACGTAGGGCGCCTGAAGGCGGAGGTGCTGGTGGAGAGGCTCTCGGAAGTGAATTCCGAAGTGAAACTGGACTACCAGGTTGTACGAATCGACCCGCAAAATGTCGAGGGATTGGTAGATGGAGTGGACGTCGTCTTTGACGGGTTGGATAACTTCCCATCGCGGTACCTCGTAAACGATGCCTGTGTCAAACACGGAATTCCATGGGTATTCGGCGCGGTAGCCGGAACGTACGGGGAGACAATGCCGATCATTCCGGGGCAGGGTCCGTGCCTGCGGTGCCTGTTCCCAGAGCCTCCACCGGATGCCGCTACCCTCACTGCGGAGACAAGTGGGATGTTAAATGCCGTTCCCCGCGCTGTTGCGGCGATCGAAGTGGCAACAGGGATCAAGATCATACTCAATGCGCTTACCTTGCCAGTGCCCCTCGTTGCTCTGGATCTATGGGACGGGCGGTTTTCCACCCTCAACATAGCACGTGATCCAGCATGCCCGTGCTGTGGGGCAAGACAATTTGAGTTTCTTTAACCATTGAAGAAAGGAGAGAAGATTGAAAAAGGGTATGCAACGAATACTGGTCACCGGAGCAGTTGGGCAAATCGGATCTGAACTTACCCTTGCTCTGCGGGCTCGCTACGGGGCAGAATCGGTGGTTGCTGCTGGTCACCGGATGGAACCGAAGCCAGCGTTGCGCGATTCCGGTCCGTTTGAGCGGATCGATGTCACGGACAGGGATCAGGTCGAACAAGTGGTGACAAAATACAAGATCGACACGGTATTCCACATGGCAGCGATCCTCTCGGCAGTGGGAGAAAAGAAACCCGATCTTGCATGGCACGTGAATATAGACGGCCTGTACACCGTCCTTGAGGTGGCACGTGTTCATAAGTTGGCCCGCGTCTTCGTTCCCAGCTCGATCGCTGTGTTCGGTCCGGAGACCCCCAAGGACCCCGCACCACAGGAGACGGTCCTGCGGCCGACCACGATGTACGGGCTGACCAAGGTGACAGGAGAGCTCCTTGGGAATTACTACGTGCACCGCTTCGGGCTAGACGTGCGCGGAGTAAGGTATCCTGGGATCATCTCAAGCGAGACCATGCCCGGCGGTGGGACGACGGACTACGCGGTGGAGGTATTCTACGCTGCGCTGCGCACTGGACACTACGACTTTTTCGTGCGCCCGGATACGATCCTTCCCATGATGTACATGCCCGACTGCATCCGGGCGACGATCGAGCTGATGGAGGCTGATTTCGGAAAGCTTAAGCACCACTGCGACTTCAACCTTGGGGGGATGAGCTTTTCCGCCGGGGAGCTTGCTTCGGAGATAAAGAAGCACATCCCGAGCTTCACCTATGAGTTCCATCCCGACTTCCGCCAACGGATTGCCGATTCCTGGCCGAAACGGGTCGACGATACCACCGCCCGCGAGGAGTGGGGATGGGCTCCGGAATTCGACCTCCGATCGATGACCACCGACATGCTCTCCCGGCTGCAGAAGAAGTTGAAATGAAACCGCAGGGACGCAGAGCC
>CAZTJW010000034.1:0-7092 GCA_964613775.1 uncultured Thermotogae bacterium | reverse complement strand
GGCTCGCGCATGGGCTCCGGCGTGCCGGGATTGGGGTCGATCTTGACTACCGCGGCCGGGCGCTGAAAAAGCAGATGCGGTATGCCGACCAGCTCGGGGCGCGCTACGTCATTGTCCTCGGGGATGACGAGGTGGAGCAAGGCAAGGGTCGGCTAAAAGACATGAAGACAGGAGAAGAGGTAGAGGTTGCCCTTAAAGCGGAGAGGATCGCCGAAATGATCGCAAGGAGGTCGTGATGGAGCTAAAAGTGATAAAAATTGAGAATCCCGATGGGCTAAACTTCATCCTCGGTCAGACCCACTTTATAAAGTCAGTCGAGGACCTGCACGAGGCGCTCGTGACGACTGTCCCCGGGATCAAGTTCGGCCTTGCGTTCAACGAGGCGTCCGGCCCGTGCCTCATCCGAAAGACAGGTACAGATGCTGCGCTTATCGATCTTGCTATAGAAAACGCGCAAAATATCGGAGCTGGACACATGTTCATCATTTTCCTCGATGGCGCATTTCCGATAAACGTCTTAAACAGGATCAAAGACGTCCCTGAGGTGTGCCATATCTTCTGTGCCACTTCTAACCCGGTTGAGGTGATCATTGGGGAGACTGAGCTTGGCCGCGGGCTCCTCGGGGTGATCGACGGAAGCCTTCCCAAAGGGGTAGAGGGCGAATCGGATATTAACGCCCGCAAGGAGTTCCTGCGCAAGATCGGGTACAAGCTGTAACGCTATTTGATTGAAAAGATGCGTGGTAGTTAGCTTCAGGGGCGGCAATCGTGAAAAGACGGCGGAGATTGGTTGCTAGGAAGGAAAAAGGACATCGCAAACTGCGTGCCCGAGGCAAAGAAACACCAAGAATGAAGGCGCGGCCCCAAACCGAATAATTCACCAAGGGGGTGAATGACATGAACAATTTTGTCAATTGGTTCATCGAACAGGGGCCGCAGATCGGCCTGCGGCTCGGTGGGGCGCTCCTGATTCTCTTCGGCGGATGGCTGGTTGGGATCATCGGGGTGCGGGTAGCTGACCGCCTGATGGACATCTCGAAATTGGAGTTTTCCAAACTGCTGCGGCAGTTCATCTACAAGCTGATCCAATGGGGTATTACCGGGATCGCCCTGATCATGGCCCTCGGACAGTTAGGAGTGGAGATCGGACCGCTGATCGCTGGATTGGGAGTGACCGGTTTCATCCTTGGATTCGCCATGCAACAAACTTTGTCTAACTTCGCGGCGGGGTTCATGCTTCTTCTCTACCGGCCCTACGACATCGGCGACGCGATCGAAGCGGCTGGAGCAGCGGGGATCATTGAGGAGATGAATTTGGTCAATACAACGATGCGAACAGAGGAAGGAATCGTGATCACGATCCCCAACGGCAAGATCTGGGGTGGGGTGATCAAAAATAAAGGAAGAGGAGCGACTTAGCTAGGCTAATTCTAATGGGCTGGTATTCTACCTACGCAGCGAGCGTTTGTCTGGCTGCGCTAATCACTCTGTCGATGAGGGTGTGCAGCTCGACATTCTTGCAGCTACACCCAGCGGCACGGGCGTGTCCACCCCCGCCAAACTTAAGGGCAATTTCACTCACGTCGGCGTAGCTTTTCGATCGGAACGAGATATGTACGTGATTTTTCGGCCATTCAATGAATAGGATCGCCACTTCCACCCCGTGGATCGACCTTATCTCCCCCACGAGTCCCTCAGTGTCCTGTTCAGTGCAGTTGGTGCGCAGTAGTGTCTCCGTCGAGATGTACGCCCACGCAAGCTTCCCGTCCATATCCAGGGTGAGGGTGTTGAACATCTCGACCATCAGCTTAATCTCATTTATTGTCGTGTGTTCCAGTACCGCGGATGCGATACGCTGAATGTTCGCTCCTTTCTTTACTAGTTCGGCAGCGTACGAAAAGACCTTGTAATCCGTGCTGCCATACTTGAAAAACCCGGTGTCAGTGGCGATGCCGAGCAGAGTCACCTCCGCCAGCGCGGGATCGTACTCCACCCGATCCCTGCCGATTTCGTAGATTATCATCGCGACAGCGGCATAACCAGGATCACAAAAATTGATGTCGCCAAACCCGGTGTTTGTCTTGTGGTGGTCGATGGTGATGTCCGGTCGCCGGCCGGCTAATAGCGTGGCGGCGTTGCCGATACGGGACAGGTCCGATGCGTCGACGGTGACCGCAGTGTCGTAGCGATAGCCCCGGAGATCATTCACGTTCTTGATCAGGGAAACGCCGGGAATGTCCGTGTAGAACCATGGGATCTCATCCGCGATGCACCCCTCCGCGCTCTTCCCCAGCTTTCTTAAAATCAATACCAGGCTTGCTACCGAGCTGATATCATCACCGTCCGGCTTGATATGCCCGATGACGAGCACCCGCGACGCACTTTCTAGCCGCGCAATCACATCGGCCAACGGCTTAAACATAAGGCTCCTTTCAGTATGGGTGCCAAGAAGCGGCCACTAAAGCTCTACCACCCGTGGATCATGAGGGCTAGGTGTTACCCGCCACTCCTCCTTTTCCACGTCAAAATCGGTAATCTTATCGATGGGCAACTTGATGTACTTCCCCGTTCCCTCCACGGCGACCTTACCGTCGGGAAGAAGGATTTCACCCGTGCCCGTAAACGTGCGCCGGGTATCCTCAGTTATCCGCCCGATCACCCGGATTGTTGTTGTCAATGGAACAGGGTGGCGAAACCGCGTGTGAAACTCCACGGTCACTCCCCATACCTCTTTGTACTTGATCAATCCAACGCGGCCGATGGTTTCATCCAGGATGGCGGTGGCGATTCCGCCGTGCATCCGCCCCGGGTAGCTTTGATACTCATCGCGTGGGCGAAATATGGCCAGCACTTCCTCATTTTCCAGCTCATAGAAAGACGCCCGTAGCCCGAATGGGTTCTTCATGCCGCACACGAGGCACATCCTGCTGTTCGGCTGTTTGCGCATCACCCGATAGCGCACCCTGACCTCCTCCCTATCGTGGAGATTATAAACGTCCGTGGCCCGAGTAACAGGAAGGGGTTGCGCTGTCCACAGGATCGGATATTCTATTACTGCCTATGACAAGGGTATCTTGCAAAGGGGGATAGACAATGAACAAAGTGTTGCTCGCGATTCTGGTTGCCGCGGCGGTGGCCCTTCTCCTCCTGCAGGTCAGCCCGGTGCACCCGGTTAAACCGGGGTGTACCTGCGGGGGTACACTCACCAAGATCCACGCGATCCAGGGAACAGGTGAGACGAGCCCGCTCGTCAACAAGCAGGTAAGCGTATCGGCGGTGGTAGTGGGAGACTTCCCTGGCCTCAATGGATTCTTCATCGAGGAGGAAGATAGTGATGCTGACGCCAATCCCGCTACGTCGGAAGGTCTGTTCGTGTACGACCCGGCTGCCGCGGATGATGTCAAAATTGGCGATCGCGTGTGTATCACTGGTACGGTCTCTGAATACCTTGGCATAACCGAGCTGCGGAACGTCATTCAGGTGAAGGAGTGTGGCCGTGCGCCGCTACCCACGCCGGTGACGATTACCCTTCCTCTCTCCGCGCCGGACGCACTGGAGCAGGTGGAGGGGATGAGGGTCGTCTTTCCGCAGGCGTTGACGGTGACCGGCGACTACGCGCTGGGACGTTACGGCGAGGTCACGCTGTCCAACGGACGCCTATTCACCCCGACTGAGATTGCCGCTCCCGGAGGCACAGCGCAGGTAGTGCAAACGCGCGACGTGCGCAATCGCATTGTGCTCGACGACGGGAGCGTGGTGGAAAACCCTGATCCGATCATCTATCCCGCTCCGATGCTCACCGCCACGAACACACTGCGGGATGGGGACACAGTAAGTAATTTGCACGGAGTAATTGCGTACGCGTATGGATCTTACCTTGTCGAGCCGACGCGTACCCCAACGTTTGTGCCCACTAACCCGCGCCCGGCCGATCCGCCTCCGGTAGGCGGCACCTTGCGTGTGGCAAGCTTCAATGTGGAGAACTACTTCAACGGTGACGGATGCGGCGGCGGATTCCCTACTGCGCGTGGGGCGCGCAGCCTTGCGGATTTCGAACGTCAGCGGGACAAGCTCGTCAAGGCACTCGTTGGTCTCCATGCCGACGTGATCGGCCTGGCGGAGATAGAAAACGACGGCTATGGCCCAGGAAGTGCGCTTCATAACTTGGTATCCGGAATGAACGCCGCCGCGCCGATCGGCACAAGCTACAACTACGTCCGATTTTCCGGAAACCAGTTAGGAACTGACGCAATTACGTGTGCCATCGTGTACCGCACGCAGACCGTTGCCCCAGTGGGCGGCGCGGCCACCGATCCTCAGTTTCCCGCACTTAACCGACCACCGCTCGCGCAAACGTTCGTCCAGAAAGGAAGCGGAGCTAAATTCACCGTGGTGATGAACCACTTCAAATCGAAGCTCCCGCGCGGTGCCAGCGGCGCGGACGTCGACCAGGGTGACGGGCAGGGAGCGTGGAACCACACCCGCACCGAAGCGGCACAAGACCTGGTCGCGTGGCTTGCCACCGATCCGACCGGAAGCAAGGATCCGGACGTGCTGATCCTCGGCGATCTGAACGCGTACACGCACGCGGACCCAGTGACAGCAATTACCGCGGCCGGGTATACTGACCTCGTCTACAAGTTCAACAACCCCAATTATACGTACGTGTACAAGGGCGAAGCCGGATGCCTCGACCACGCGCTCGCCTCCTCGCACCTGACAGGGCAGGTGACCGGAGCCGCGGTGTGGCACATCGACGCGGACGAACCGCCTGTTCTCGGGTACAAAACGATGTACAAGTCGGCCGATCAGATAACCTCGCTTTACCGCAACGATCCGTATCGATCCTCGGACCATGACCCAATCGTCATTGGGCTCAACCTCAAGTAATGAGCTCACTGAGTGTGCGTTCAGCCCACCCGCCACTCGGCTTCCAGTTCATCGAGCCGGTCGGCAGAGATCGCGGCGCGGATCTCGGCCATCAGCCGGGCCATGAACCTGAGGTTGTGGATCGTCGCCAGGCGGTAAAACGATAGCTCGCCCGCCATGCACAGGTGCCTGAGGTAGGCGCGCGAGTGATGGCGGCACGTGAAACAGTCACACGTCTCGTCGATTGGACGCGGATCGGTGCGGAACCGCGCGTTTCTTAAGTTTATCCGGTGGCGGGGAGCATCCCTGACGAACACGGTCCCGTTACGGGCGATGCGTGTCGGCGCGGCGCAATCGAAGGAGTCAATCCCGCGGCGCACAGCGGCGAAGATGTCGGCAATCTCCCCGATCCCCAATAGGTGCCGCGGCTTTTCATCCGGGAGGAGAGGGATCGTCCAGTCGAGCACGCGGTACATGTCGGCCTTGGATTTCCCGAGCGATCCGCCGATGGCAAACCCATCAAAGTCCATCTCACCGATGACACGTGCACTCTCGGTTCTAAGATCCTCATACGCTCCTCCCTGCACGATCCCGAACAGGTGCTGGTGCGGGTTGGGAAACTCGAGATTATCCTTGAGCCGTGCGAACGCGGTGCGTGCCCGTGCCGCCCAGCGGTGTGTGCGTTCCATCGCGCGTTTGGTGTAGTCATAGTCATGCAAAGGCGAGGTACACTCATCGAGCACCAGGATGATGTCCGCGCCGAGCTTTCTCTCGATCTCGATCACGCTCTCCGGAGAGAAGAAGCGCAGGGAGCCATCGATCACCGAGTGAAACCACACTCCGTCCTCGGTCAGCTTAACCAGCGATTTCCCATGCTTGTAGCCCGTGGGGACCGCTTCCTCGCCGGGGAAGATCGACGCGACCTTCCCCACCCCGTGTTCCTTTCCCGCGCCCAGGCTGAACACCTGGAACCCGCCGGAATCGGTCATCGTCGGCCCATCCCAACCGGAAAATCTGTGCAGGCCGCCAAGCTCCTTGATCGTGTCCTCGCCCGGGCGTAGATGGAGGTGGTAGGAGTTTGCGATCACGGTTTGAATGCCAATCTCTTTAATCGCTTCCGGTTCGACCGCTTTCACGCTCGCCCGGGTTGCCACGGCAACAAACGCCGGGGTGAGGATGTCGCCATGCGCGGTATGAATGACACCGGTCCGTGCACGCGAGTGTTTGTCCTGATGGATCAGCTCATACATCAGTAGAAGGTGGTGATGGTCCGGTGATGGGGCGCCATTTCCCGGGTTTGCGCCGCGTTCCACAAAAGCCAGTCGAGCTCCATCGCCGGGAGATTGCGTCCCATCTTCGCGAGTGCTGTGCGCAGTCTCTCACACGCGATGATCGTCGCGGCGCGGATCTCGACCTCTTCACGGGATCCGGCGTCGATCCGTTCTTCGTTATCGATCCGTGAAGCGAGCTCAGGGCTGTAGCGGATTACCCCAAAGGAGCGCAGGATCTGGGGGAGCTTGTAGTCGGGGAAGACGGTGAGCCTACCTATATCATGAAATTCCCCGTACGACCTGCCGGCGAAGCACCCGTACAAGTCACCGGCGAAGATCTGCGCCCGCTTGTAGAACCCGATCTTCTCACCTTTATATTCCGCCTCGTCGCGAAACGAGGGAAACGCCGCCAACACGAGGTCGACTAACTTGATCGCGCTCTGTTTAGCGGCCTCTAATAACCTTTCTGGGTTTCCGTCATAGCGTGCGGTCATCTGCTCTCCAATCTCGTGCAGGATTTTTACCCGCTCGGTAAACAACGGGACCTCCCCAATTCTTACCTTCCCGTGGAGGATCTCGTCCACTTCCGCTGTGGCGATATCCGCTAGGTGCTTAAAATCATCGATCGGCTTGCGCTCGCAAAACGCCTGTTTCAAAACGGAGGTGAGGGCGAAGTACCCGTGAAGCCTCTCTCCAGCAACGATCACCTCCCACCGCGGGGCAGGGAAGAAGCAAAAATTAAGGGAATCGACCAAGAATAGATAGGCAACGGTGCGGGCCGTCCCGTCGCAGTAGTGATGCACGCAGTCCCACTGCGGGATTGGAACCGGGAGAAGCGCTGCCGCCAACTTGGGGATCGCCTTCTCGGAGATCGTTACATGATCGGCGTTTTCCACTACGTAGCGCGTGCTTTCCCGTACATCGATCATTGTGGCTCCTTTCTCGCTTGCAC
>CAZTJW010000033.1:0-7102 GCA_964613775.1 uncultured Thermotogae bacterium | reverse complement strand
CTAGTGCTGCATCACTTTCCTGCGCAATATGCCGAGAAGGAGGAGTGCCCCGTACAGGGCTATCCCACACACTATACCGAGCACGAGCCCGTTCGCGGTACGCAAAAGCGATATAAGGAGCGGGGTGTGGGCATGGGAGAAGCTATTTAAGATCGATGTTTGGCCGAATAGCCCAAACAGGAGCGCTGTTACCCGTAGAGCCGGGGTGCCGGACTTTGTCCCGAACAGAAGCAGGAGCGGGTGGCCGAGAAGGAATTCCTTGAACCGCGGGCGCGCGAAGAGCACCGTTTCCAGAAACCCGCGCGTGCGCCGCTCGGCCGCGGTTGTCAATCCGACCGTGTTCCCACTGCGCATGACGATGAGCCAGATCAGTCCCCCACCAATGAGAAGCAGGATCACGCGCCCCGCGATCGGGATGACTCCACGCGACCTTCCGATCAGGTCGCCCATCCCGATCCCGTTCTTCCACATATAGAAGCCGGTCGCCAAAAATGGAGGGATAACAAGCGCTGCCTTCACCCCGCGGAACTGGTATATCTTGAGCATAAACGCCGGATGGGCAAGAATGGCGGCGAGCACCAAGGAGAAGAGGATGGTCATCCCAGAGAACGCGAGAAGATAGGCGATTCCGCCGCTGAGCCGGCCGCGCGGGTGAATGAGGATCGCCGTGTAGACAGGGGCAATGATGACGATGAGGAACGCATCGAGGGTGCGGAGTGGGATATCCCCCAACCCCGCTGCGATCCCCGCAACCCCAGCCCCGAACAAGAACCCGGCAACCGGCAGCCGGGGGAACAGCTGGATGAACAGAAGGAAGGCCAGCGCGCTTATGCCGATGTGAAGGACGATCCCCACGGCACGGGGAGGGACGGGCGGAAGCGCAGCTAAAGGTCCGGGGTGAAGCCCCTCCCGTTCCACCGCTGTGACCACCGCTTGGAATAGCTCCGTATCGCGGGGATGCGCGGGAAATGGGGAGAGGACGAGGACACGGATGCCGCGTTCGCGTACCGCGCGTACGCAGCGCGCGACCACACCCCCGATTCCAAGCCGCGCCACGTCGGGTCCGGTGACCTCGTCACCGCGCACGAACTGATGAAATCCGCGGTCCCACAGGACTTTTTCCGCTGTTCGTTCGTTGAACTCGCGGCGGATGAGGACGCTTCTCGCTGCAACGAGCTGTGCCACCAACTGATCGTCCGGGCCAACTGTGCCCTCGAGCCAAAAGTAGGGAAATGGGCCCTGATTCATAATAGCGGCCTCTCCGGCGCGATCGACGATCAACACCGGGATCAACCCAGCACGACGGATCGCGCCCGGGGACGGTTTGTCCCCGTTTGCCACCGCCGATGCCCGTACCCCAATCCCCATTACCCCAGCGCGGACCAGGGCAGTGAGGGGGATGCCACGCACCGCATTCGCCCGCACCACGGTGAGGAACCGGTCGTTATTTGCCTCCCATCTTACGCGGAAAAGATCGAGCGCCAAAGCAAGAAAAAATGCGATAGCAACGACGACTAACCCCGCGATGAGTAGCGATTTTCTCATCGGTACACGCGGCGCCGCGCCTGCATCAATGCTGGAACGAGGAGCTCACACACCCGCAGCCCGGCCCATCCGGCAACGCGATCGGCAGGAAGGTGCGGGCCGAAGATCTCGGCCGCGTCACCGACCTCCACGGGGTCGATATCCGTCACATCGATCATCGTGTGATCGAGGTAGATGTTCCCCACGATCGGCGCGAGCCCCCCTCGGATCCACACGCGGCCCCGCCCCGCGAGCTGGGGCGGGATCCCGGTCCCGTACCCGGCGGCGATCACCGCTATTCGCCGTGGGGCCTCCGCCTGATAGCTCCGGTTATACCCGGCGAATTCCCCCATGCGCATCTCCCGGATTGCCACGACCGGGGCGGCGAACCGCGCCACGCGTTGAATCGCACCCGTCCAATCGGCCCTGACCTCCGGATATCCGTAGACGAGCGTGCCGATGCGCACCATGTTGAGCGGCGGAGCGGTCACGCGCTCGGGATACTGGATGAGCCCCGCCGAGTTGCCGATGTGGCGCAGCGGTGGGAGAAGGGAGCGCTGTTGCAAGGTATCCAATAGGCGCATGAACGTTTCGATCTGCCGGTTTGTATACGCCCGCCCCGCGGGATTGGTGGAGTCGGCGCTCGATAACTGCGTAAAGATGCCTTCTACGTGCAATGCTGGTTCCTGCCCGAGGCGTTCGATGAGCGCCGGCACCGCAGCCGGCGCGGCGCCGAACCTACCCATGCCGGTGTCGACCTTGATATGGACCGCGACGCGCCGTTCTCCTGCCGCTGTGGCGAGCGCGGGAACGCATGAACCATCGGAGATGGACAGGGTGAGTCCGGCGGCAACAGCGCGATGGATCTCGGTAGGAAGAATTGGAGCAAGGATGAGGATGGGAATGTCAATCCCATGCGCGCGTAGCTCTACTCCCTCATCGACCGTGACCACACCCAGGTAATCCACCCCGGCCGCCTGCCCGGCCCGCGCCATCTCGACGAGCCCGTGCCCGTACCCGTCAGATTTAACGACGAACAGGAGCTTAACCGTTTTCGGTAGCCTGGCCTGCGTCACCCCGATGTTCGTGCGCACCGCACCGAGATCGATGTAGGCGACCGTGCTCGGCATCCGCGTTCACCGCTCCCGCCACGCCGAGAAATCGCTTCGGAATGCACGCAGCTCCGCAAGATCGACCCGCGCGGTGAGGATCCCTTCCCCGCCGCCGAGGCGGGCAACCACCACCCCGCGTGGGTCAACGACCATGCTCCTCCCGAGGAACCCCTTCCCCGCCATATCACAGGCAACGACTACCGCCTGATTTTCCACGGCCCGTGCCCGCACGAGCGCGTCCCACGCCTCCATCCTTCCGATCGGCCACGCCGCCGGGACGAGGAAGATCTCCGCTCCCTGGGCTGCCATCTCGCGAAATAGATCAGGAAACCGGAGATCGTAGCAGATCGCTACGCCCAACGTCCCGATCTCGGTGGGGATGACAAGCGGCTTTCTCCCCGGGGTGAGAAGCTCCCGCTCCTTCGATTTATAGCCAAGAAGATGGCGCTTGCGATAAGCGCCGATGAACTCGCCGCGGCGATCGAACAGAAGCGCGGTGTTGTAGAACCGCCCGTCCCGCTGCTCGATGAAGCTTCCTCCAAGGATGAACGCCCCCAGCTTTTGTGCCGCATGGGAGAGAAGAACAAACATCTCACCATGAAGGGGCTCCGCCTTGGGGCGGTAACTGCTGAAGTCGAAGTACCCCACGTTCCACAGCTCCGGGAGCACGACCAGGTCCGCTCCCTTCACCTGGTCAAGGGCCCCATCCAGGCGGCGGGCGGCAGGCACGTCACCCAAGGGGGCAAGCTGAATTCCCGCAATCGTAATTTTCCCTTTCTCCACCATATTTTCACCATTCTAACCTATCTCCTAGCAGCCGCACAAGACAGGACTTATACAACCACTTGGCTTTTCCCGTGATATATGTTACAATGAGTGACGTTTGACCCCTTGGTTGGGGTGATGAGGGGGTGGAGAAAAAGTGACGGGCGGTCAACTTGAAAAGAGAGGGGGCGAGGGATGGTAGATCTCAAGGACTTCCGCATCTTTTTCGATCTCAGGCCAAAGGACTTGGAGAACCTGCGAAAGAGTGTGCGGCGGATCAAATACGGTCGTGGGGAGATCATATTTCAGGAGGGGGCACCTGCATTCGGGTTCTACCTGGTGCTTGACGGAATGGTCAAACTCGTCAAACGGAGCACCCGTGCCAAGAGCCAGATACTGAAGATCGTTGGGCCGGGGGAAATCCTGGGGGAGACGACCCTGTTTGACAAGGGGAGCCACAACGCCTATGCCAAAACCCTCGATCCGGTGGTGGTCGGGTTCATCGAGCGGGGGGACTTTTTCTACTTTCTCGAACACCATCCAAAAACGATCTTTCGGTTGTACGAGCACCTGTCCGAGGAGCTTAAAGCCTTCCAAAACAAGCTCGCTGAGCGTTCCTATTCATCGAGCAAGGAGCGCCTGGCGCGGTTAATCCTCCTCCTCGGGCGAAGCGGGGTCGAACTCTCCCGCGCCGAGCTCGCCGAGATGGCCGGGGTGTCATCCAAGACAGCGATCCGCACGCTAAGCGAGTTGGAGAGTCGCGGGATTATCTCGATCGAGAGCCGCAAGATTGAGATTCTGCGCGAGGATTACTTGCAAAAGATCATGGAGCCGTTCTCCGTCGAGCTTAGTCCTAATCTGATTATCTAGGGCACAGAAGAACGTCTCACTGCCAGGTGACTGGTGTCCTTTCCGCCTATGTGCCGCGATTTTATAGTTGACATGGGCGTTCAGTTGATGAGGAGGGCTGGGCTCGTCCGGTGGAATACTCGAGATCGGGCTTTTCCATTGGGCAAGCAGTTGAGGATGGGACACCATTGAGCACGAAATTGAACCCTGTGGAGCGGGCAATAATCATCGTCGCTGCGTACAGCATCGCGACTATTGCCGTTGCACTTCTCTACATAGCGTGGTACCGCCCCACCGCGTTGATATTCGGGGCGTTTGCCATCCCACTTATTATCGGCGCCTCGTTTCTCCGGCTAACCGGCGGACTTCTCCTCGGGCTGGGAACCGGGCTTATTTGCCTTCCGTTTATCGGGTTCCACAACCCCGGGCTAATCGCTGGGTTATTCATGGCCGACCTTCTGTTAGGAGGAGGGGTCGGGTGGTTTAATCACCGGACTGCCGCCCGCCGCGAGCGCTGGCGCCGCGCGAAGAATCTGCAGGGGGGATACGAGCAGGAGATCTTCGAGAATTCCCTCAACATCCTCCACTTTATCGATAAAGATGGAATAATCCGCAAGCGCAACGAGGTATCGCGCAGCACGTTGGGCTACCCAACAAAGCGCTCACTTACCCTTGCCGAATACGTTCACCCTGAGGATGTCGACCGCATGAAGACTGAGCTCGTCCGCCTGTTCGAACGCGGGGAACTGCGCGACGTGAAACTGCGATTCATCTCCCAGACACGCAAGGTGATCCCAACGGAGTTGCGAGCAACGCGCATCACCGAGCGGGTGGCGATCATGGAAGCGCGTGACTTGCGCCAGCAGGCGGAGCTCGAGCGCCGGTTGATGGAGGCGGAGGCGCGCTACCGCTACCTGATCGAGGAGGCGGTCGACACCCTCGATTCCGGGATCATCATCACCGACCGCAAGCGCCAAGTAGTGTGGGCGAACGAGGCAATCGGCCGTTTCTTTGGGATCGACCGGGACCGACTGATCGGGATCGACGCTCTGCGTGCGTTCTCCCGCTACGTGGGCGTGTTCGATAATGCTGATGACTTCGGGAAGAAGGTGGAGGAGGCGATCGAAAAAGGTGAAAAGATCGATTCCTATACATGCCGGGTGCGCCCAGGGATGAACCGTGAGGAGCGGGTTCTCGTGTATCGGTCGATCCCGATCGAGACAGAGCGGTACACGGGTGGGCGGATCGACCATTACATCGACATCACCGAGCTCAAGCAATTAGAAGAGGGGTTGCGCGAAAAGACAAAGCGCCTCGAACGGAGCAACGCAAAATTGGAGGAGTACTCCCGCGTCGTTTCCCACGACCTTAAGTCGCCGCTGCACACGGTAGAGGCATTCACCGGGTTCCTATTGGAGGACTACGGGGACAAGCTCGACGAGGAGGGGAAGAAGTACCTCTCTACCCTGAGGAACGCGTCAATGCGCATGCGGGAGCTGATCGATGACCTGCGTGACCTGTCCAGCATCCATTTGGATGCGAGTTCGCTTGCGCGGGTGCCCGTGGCGCACGTGCTGGAGGAGATCAAAGAGGACCTTGGGGCCGACCTGGACGGGGTGAACCTCCAGATTGACCCTGACCTACCACCGGTGATGGGGAGCAAGGTCCAGGTGCGCCAGGTGTTCCACAACCTGATCGTGAACGCAGCTAAGTTCAACGATAAGGCGCTCCCGGTGATCCACGTCGGCTGGGTACGGGACACACGCCATCGCGGGATGCACACGTTCTTTGTACAAGATAACGGGATCGGAATTGAATCCCGCTATCACGAACGGATATTCGGTCTATTTGAGAAATTGAACCCGCGGGAGCATTATGAGGGGACCGGCGCGGGGCTGGCGATCTGCAAACGGATCGTTGAGGAACACGGGGGGGAGATCTGGGTGGAATCGGAGATCGGGAAAGGGAGCACGTTCTACTTCACCCTCCCTCAGGCTACGGTAAGAAACGAGGTGAAGATCCATGCCTAGCACACCAGAGAAGATCAAGGTCCTGGTCGTAGAAGACAACCAGGATGATGTGATGATCATAAAGCGCGCGATGCGCAAGAGCGGAGCACACTGCGAGCTTTATTTTGCATACGATGGTGAGGAGGCGCTCAATTTTCTCTACCATCAGGGAAAGTTCGAAGACGCACCCCGCCCCGATCTGATCCTCCTCGACTGGCGACTCCCGAAGATAAGCGGAGACGAAGTTTTGGAAAAGATCAAGAGCGATGATCACCTGCGGCGGATCCCGGTGATCGTCCTTACGATCTCCACTGCACAGGAGGACATGGTGAAGGCGTACGATTCCGGTGCAGCGAGCTATATGACCAAGCCGGTCGATTCCAAGGATTTCGAGCGCCTAATCCAGACCGTACAGGACTACTGGCGCATTGCCAAGATCCCCCCGGAATAATTTGGGACATCCGATACCACTAAACGCCGTCTAAGTACCGCGGGACGGTCGCAAACACCCCATCCGATTTTCCCCTATGCCCTGCGCTGCCTGTACCGGAAGCGCTACCCTGGAATTAGTTAGAGACAAGGAGTAAAGGGATGCGCGTTCGAACTATGGTTTTGTTACCTCCTTACAAAGTGCGCTCACTGGTTCGAGAGCCCGGTGAGCCACTTCCTTTATCGTTGTCGAACCGCGTTCGCAGTGGGGTTACACAAGTTGCACCGGAACAGCCAACGGTTCTTACCAGGGGAAGGCAGGTATAGGCAGCAGCCCTGCCTTCCCCAACCCCCACTCCATAAACGACCTCCGTTGGATACCTTGTAGCTCGCTTATAAACTCTGCGACGGAGG
>CAZTJW010000032.1:0-7261 GCA_964613775.1 uncultured Thermotogae bacterium | reverse complement strand
ATCGGTTCGGGGTTTGTCCGGACTGCATGAACTCTGTGACGGAGGACGTCGGGCACCCCAGTGGAGTAGGACTCCACGGGGCAAGTAAGCCCCTTGGGGAGTGTAATAACCGGCTTGAGGATTTATTATACCCCCCAAGCTACGAAAGATAATGGCTTCCGTAGCGTCGCAACCTGCCTGCCTGTGCGTGCCCGCACGCAGACAGGTGTGCGACGTTTTCTCCGCGGGGCATCCAATGGAGGTCGTTTATGGAGGCAAGGATGAATAAACCGGTCAAATGTCACATTGGAACGGCCGTCATTTTTGTCCGGCACGGGGATATCACGAACCAACGCACTGATGCGATTGTGAACGCGGCAAACTCCGGATTGCGCGGCGGAGGCGGGGTGGACGGGGCAATCCACCGTGTTGCCGGGCCGGTGATTGATGCGGAATGTCGGGACTACGTGCGTGCGCACGGGCCTCTACCGCCGGGGAGGGCGATGTGGACACACGGGGGAAACCTAACCGCGCGCTACGTGATCCACACCGTCGGGCCGATCTACAAAAACGAGCGGGAATCAGCACCGATCTTAGCGAGTGCATACCGCGAGTCGCTCCTCCTCGCTGATTCCCTTAAAGTCAAGAGCATCTCCTTTCCGGCGATCAGCACCGGCGTCTATCATTATCCCCTGGCGCAGGCAGCTGATGTCGCCGTGCGGACGATCGCCGACTACCTGCGTGGGCAAAGAACCAAGCTAGAATTGGTGCAGATCGTGTGCTTCACGGATATGGCATTCGCTGCGTTCCGTACCGCCCTTGAAAAACTCCAGCAGGATGGCGCCCCTTAACCGTGCTCACAGGTGCCTAAGTGCAGCCCGTGCCACCTCCACCCGTCGTTCGTCCTCAAGCCAGCGGGAAAGCTCCGGGCGTACGATTTCCGGGCGCTTTCTTCCGAGTTTCCACATCGCGGAGGCGACCGCGCGCCACACATAGCGCCGGTTGTCCAACGATAGGCGACGCAGGATGATGAGCGCTTTCTTTACCAGCGGCGGTCCACCCGAGCCGGAGAAGGACATCGCAACGTTCCACAGCACCTGATCGTCACTCTCTGTCGACCACTTGATAAGATACTCGAATGTGATGTCCGGGTAATTGCGCAACAGCCCTCCGCCAATTGCAAGCGGACCCAGGCTGCGCCGCACAACCGGGGCGCGGTCAGCGAGCAACGGCTCGAGCAGCTTCAGTAATGGTTCGCCCCATTCCAGACGCTTCTTCCTCCCCGCGGTCATCGCCGCGATCGCCACCGCCCGGCGTACATGCGGAGAGGAATCGGAGCGGAACTTATAAAGTTCACCTAGCATGTGAGAAAAATCGCGGATCAACAGTCTTCCGCACCCTCTTCCCGCAGCATCCCGCACCTCCCACTGCGGATCCCCGGCAAGTGTGCGCAGCGCCGCGGTCACCCCATTTCGGCCGCGGTCGTACACCTCCGGCAGGAGCGCACACGCGAGCTGACGCGCCGGCGGAGCGGGATCGCCCGCCCACTCAAGTGCGCGAGCAAGAAGCTCATCCTTCCCCTCCGTTGTGGCGACGATCCGTTTCACCGCATAGCGAATATCCCCGGCACGTGCCTGCAAAAGGACATCGACAATTGCCTTGGTATCCATATTTTCTCCCACCACCCGATCAATCGCGTCGTGCATACCCCCTCCTTTGTTATCACTAGCCACTCCCATTAAACCGCGGCTAAATTTCCCTGTCAACTTGCTGGTTGTTCCCGGGCGCCCAATTCACTACCATGAGGAAACTTCAAATTTGGGAGGTAATTGTATGAATAAACGGGGAGTGATCATCGCATTCATTCTCATTGCGGCCTTGTCCTGCGTGCCAGCGTTCGCGAGTGGAGAGAATCTGTCACAGGGGCGCACGTTAGGAATCGGGATGGAAGGTGGATACCCGTGGGGCGGGCTTGTGAGCGCACGCTACTGGTTCACTCCGACAATCGGTGTGGAGGGGATCGTCTTCGCCTGGGGAAACTTGCCCGACCTCACCAGTTCATTTACTGGCCGGATCCTGTACCGAATGAGCGACACTGAGACGGTCGATTTTTACCTCGCTGCCGGCCCGACCATGCATTTTTCTCCATACGAGGAGGCTGATGTCATACTATCCGGCGTCGGCGGAATTGAGTTCAGCTTTCCGTTCGCTCCGAACCTTGCGTTCAACCTTGAATTTGGCGGGGCGGTTTCCACCACGGGAACGCTCACCATGGCATTCGGATCGGGGATTCATTTCTACTTTTAGGAAAGGGGGATAAAATTGGGGTGGGAAACTTTATATAAGCCGTATCGTATCAAGGTTGTTGAGCCAATCACCATTCCCGCCCGTTCTGCACGGGTCAAGCTGATCGGACAGGCGGGGTACAACGTGTTCAACCTGCGCGCCCAGGATATCTATGTTGACCTTCTCACCGATTCTGGCACTGGAGCGATGAGCCAGGAACAATGGGCGGCACTGATGCGCGGTGACGAGTCATACGCAGGAAGTCGTAGCTTTGCTCGGTTCGAGAAAGCGGCGAAGGATATCTTTGGATTCCGCTATATCCTTCCTGTACATCAGGGACGCGCGGCGGAAAATGTACTCTTCTCAAGCATCATCAAACCGGGAGACATCGTCCCCAACAACATGCACTTCGACACCACGCGGGCGAACATCCTGGCAAACGGCGGTACCCCGGTCGATCTAGCGATCGACGATGCATATGACCCGCAAAAGCCGCTCCCGTTTAAGGGAAACATGGATACCAGCAAGCTGACTGCGTTGATCGAGAAGGTCGGCAGAGACCGAATCCCGATCATCATGATAACCCTTACTAACAACAGCGGCGGCGGTCAGCCCGTATCGCTGGAGAACCTGCATGCAGTGAGCAAAATTGCCCATGCTAATAACATCCCGTTTTTCATCGATGCCTGTCGGTACGCAGAGAACGTGTACTTCATCCGCGAGCGGGAGAAGGGGTACTCCGACCTCTCCCCAATCGAGATCGCGCGTGAAATCTTCTCGCTTGCCGATGGAATGACGATGAGCGCTAAAAAAGACGGGATCGCCAACATCGGCGGGATCCTGGGAATGAATGATCCGGAGATCTTCGCGCGTGCGCGTGAGCGCCTGATCCTCATGGAGGGATTCCCCACCTATGGCGGGCTCGCCGGACGTGACCTGGAGGCGATCGCGGTCGGCTTGTACGAGGCACTCGATCCGGCATACCTTGCCGACCGAATTGGGCAAGTTCGCTACCTTGGAGAGGGGTTGAAGAGCGTAGGGATCCCGATTGTCGAGCCGATCGGCGGGCACGCAGTATACATCGACATCAAGGGATTGCTTCCCGACTTTCCCCAATCGCTCTTCCCGGGGTTGTCGTTCGTCGTCCAGCTTTATATCGAGGCTGCGGTGCGTGCGGTCGAGATGGGAAGCGTGATGTTCGCCCACACGGACGAATCAGGAAACGTGGTTTACCCCAAGCTCGAGCTCGTGCGGCTGGCGATCCCCCGCCGTACCTATACGCGCACCCACTTCGATGCGGTCATCGATGGGGCTGCAGCGGTGGCAAAGCGTAAGGAAGAGCTACCCGGTTATCGGATCATCGAGGGTGAGGGGCCGTTGCGCCACTTTACCGCCCGGTTTGCGCCCGTCGCCCGCTGAATCTGGGGATCAACATTGATGCTACGATCCCCAGCGCGCCCACGATCTGGAGAGGTGCAAGCCGCTCGCCGAGGAGGATTGCGCCGAACAGTGCAGCGAACACGGGCTCCATTGTGAGGATGATCGCGGTGTATGCCGCGGTAGAGTAGGACTGAAAACGGTTGAGAACGTACAGGGCAAGCGCGGTCGCCAAAATCCCGGTAACAAGTATCCCCTCGATTAACTCCCAAGAAAAGTGGGTAGGGATCCGTTCCACCGTAAGTGCCCCCATTACGCTGAGCAGGGCGACTACCCCCACCTGCACGAGCAGGAGGCCGCGGTAGTCGACCCGGCGCACGTAGCGATCCACAAGGACAATGTGCACCGCGTAGGAAAAAGCGCAGATCAGAGTAAGGAAGTCGCCGAAGTTCACGGAAGTGAGTCGCCCGTTGCCCAATACGAGGAGGGCAAGCCCACCTGCGGCGATGATGGCGCTTCCCCATGTTTTCAATTTCACCTGTTCCCGGTTCATCACCGCTGCGAGGAGCGGCACGATCACCACGGAGAGCCCGGTGATCAGTCCGCTCTTCGTTGCTGTGGTGTAGACGAGCCCCCACGTTTGGAAGAAGTAACCGCTGAACAGGGCAACACCAATGGCTCCCCCAGCGGCCAGGGTGCGGCGGTCGATGCGGCGCAACGTGCCCAAAAATAACAATGCGAGGACTAAGAACGCGAGGATGAACCGGGCAGCAAGAAAGGTGAGCGGCCCGACCTCGCTCATCCCTTGTTTCACTAAGACAAATGTCCAGCCCCAGATGACGGTGATCGAAAGCAGGGCCAATGGCGCAAGCCTCACCTGAGTTCCTCTGGCAGTTCCCCACGCAGGAGCTTTGGCGGGTCGATCGTGATGTCGATCACCGCTGATGGAATCCCTGTTTTGATCCTTCCGGAAACGATGAGGTCAACCCCGGAGAACCGCTCGATGATCTTCTCCAGATCAACGAGGGGCGCTTCTCCGCTGCGGTTGACGCTCGTCCCAAACAGCGTTCGATCAAGCTTGGCCATTACTTCAAGGAAGAAACGATGGTCAGGAACGCGCACTCCAACCTTTCCATCCTTCACCGCGCAGGCCGGGGCCCCGGAGCGCGCCGGGAGGAGGAACGTGTACGGGCCAGGAAGAAAGTGCTCAAGGATCGAGGTGGTGCGCGGGTCGAGTTGGGCAAATCGGCCAATCGCCTCAAGACGCGGTAGATGTAAGGTAAACGGTCCCTTTGCCGAACGCCCCTTGAGATCAGCCACGCGGGAGAGCGCCCCCTCGTCCCATGGGCTTCCGCCGATCCCGTAGACGGTATCGGTGGGAAAGATCAGAATCCCGCCCGTTTCCAAAAGCTCCTGAAGTACAACGGGAAGCTCGGGGGAATCATCGGGCAGAACGAGCGGGTTCATGCGCAGATGAAGTGGATGACGTCCCCATCCTGCACGACGTAGTCCCGACCGGCGCGTTTCACCTTGCCTGCCTCACGCAGGGCGTGTTCTGTCCCAGCGGAGATAAGCTCATCCAGGTCCATTACCTCAGCGAGGACGAACCGATCGGCAAAGTCGGAGTGGATCTTTCCCCCTGCCTGGGGAGCGTGTGTTCCACGTGGGACCGTCCATGCGCGTACCTCCGGCCCTTCGATCGTGAAGAACGTGACAAGGTCAAGGATCCGATAGCCGGCGCGGATGAGCTTGGAAAGCCCGCTCTCGGCAAGGCCCCACTCCTTGAGGAATGCCCGCCGCTCGTCCTCAGTTCCTGCCACCTCCCCGATCTCCGCCTCGATCCGGCCACGGATCGCGATCGCCTCCTTCTTTTCCTTTACGGCAAACTCCTTCACCGCGCGCGAATACGTGTTCTCCCCGTCATCACCGATGTTAGCGACGTAAAGAAGAGGTTTTGCTGAAAGCGGGGAGACCTCGCGGATGAGGTCATCCACCTCATGGGGGATCTCCTGGGCACGCAGCGGCACCCCCTTGGCCACTCCATCCAATAGCGTTTGCCAAGCGGCAAGGCGCGCGGGAGCACGACGATCCGGGCCCTTCGCTTCCCGCTTAAGCCGCTCCTCCACCCGGACCATTGTCTCGTAGTCCTTGAGCAGAAGCTCCGTCTCCACGATCTCGATATCGCGTATGGGGTCAACCTCTCCTGCCACATGTGCCACGTTCGGATCGGTGAAACAGCGGACGACATGGAGGATCGCGTCCACTGTCCGGATATCCGCGAGGAACTGGTTCCCCATCCCCTCACCGTTGCTCGCTCCTTGAACGAGCCCGGCGACGTCGATGAACTCGAGATGGGTGGGGACTTTCTTCTTGTCCGGGAATAGAGCGGCAAGCCGGTCGAGCCTCTCATCCGGGACAGGGACCGTCCCCATGTTCGCCTCGATCGTGCAGAACGGGTATGGCTCAACGTGTGCACCTGCTCCGGAAAGGGCATTTAAAATCGTTGACTTCCCCGCGTTGGGAAGCCCGACTAAGCCACAGGTAAATCCCATCGTTCCCCCTTTGCACCAAATATATGGATTGTGCCCCAGCAAAACAAGGTGAAACCCGATGTTTGATCGGCTAGTATTTCGTCAAAGGAGGACTGCGATGGCTGAGAGGAGTGAGGTTCGCCTCCCCGACCTGGGAGAGGTGAAGGAAGTGACCATTACCAACTGGCTGAAGCAGGAAGGGGACGCAGTGCGGGCCGGCGATGATCTTTTGGAAGTGGAGACGGAGAAGACGACGTTCGTCGTCGAGGCACCGGCCACCGGACGGATCACGCGGATCGTGAAAAAACAAGGGGAGAAGGCGAAACAAGATGAGCTCTTGGCTGAAATCGACTGACGCGCACATCGCCACGCACCTTCCCCTTGGACGGGCGGACTACGCCTCGGTTTATCTGCTGCAGCGGGAGCTGCATGAGTTGCGCGTCGCGGGGAAGATAACGGACACGGTTATCACCGTGGAGCATGAGCCGGTGTTCACCATCGGAAGATCCGGCTCAACGGAGAACATCCTCGTTCCACCCGAGATCCTGGAACAAGAGGGGATCAAGGTCTACGAGATTGAACGCGGCGGGGACATCACCTACCATGGCCCGGGTCAGCTTGTGGTCTATCCAATCATCGACCTGCGCGCGCACGGGCGCGATCTGCATCGCTACATCAGAAACCTCGAGCAAGTGGTGATTAATCTCCTCGTCGACTTCGGGGTCGATGCGGTCCGCCGGCCTGGGTTCCCTGGGGTATGGGTCGGAGCGCGCAAGATCGCTTCGATAGGGGTGTACGTCAAGCACTGGGTGACCAGGCACGGCCTGGCGCTCAACGTTGCGGTGAACAAGGAACACTTCGGGATGATCAACCCATGTGGTCTCCCGATCGAGGTTACCTCCATCGATGAATTGACGGGCAAGGTGTACCCGCTCGATGATGTGGCCAAACAGCTTCTCGCTAAGACGGAGGAGCTCTTCCATGTAAAGTTCGTGGAAGGTGACCCTGCCCCATATTGGGAGGGAGTGAGGAAATGAGCGATCGGCCAGCATGGCTGCGGGTGCACGCCCCCACTCCGGATCAAGCGC
>CAZTJW010000031.1:0-7472 GCA_964613775.1 uncultured Thermotogae bacterium | reverse complement strand
CCGCTGCATCGGGAGGAGCTTCTCGAGCGCCTTCCTGCGGCCTGCTTCATCCTCAGCGAGAATCATCTCGCGCATGGCAATGATCCGATTTCCGCCAAAGAACATGTGCTCGGTGCGGCACAGTCCTACTCCCTCGGCGCCGAACTTCACCGCCTGCGCCGCGTCGTGTGGGGTGTCGGCGTTGGTGTGCACCCCAAGGCGCCGGATCTCATCGGCCCAGGCAAGGATCGTCCCGAAGTTCCCCGATAGCTCGGGCTCGACCGTCGGAAGCTCACCGAGATATACCGCGCCAGTGGAACCGTTGAGGCTGATCAAATCGCCTTCCTTAACTGTGTGTCCGTTCGCCGAGAACTGGCCTTTCTCGTAGTCGATCACGAGCTCCCCAGCCCCGACGACGCCGCATTTGCCCATGCCGCGGGCGACAACGGCGGCGTGGCTTGTCATCCCCCCACGGGCAGTGAGGATCCCTTGCGCAGCGTTCATCCCGCCAATGTCCTCAGGTGAGGTCTCGATGCGCACGAGGATCACGTCTTTTCCTGCTTTTGCTTCCTTTTCCGCTGCCGGAGCAGAAAACACGACCGCCCCCTTCGCTGCGCCCGGGCTTGCTGGCAACCCCTTGGTGAGAAGGGTCGCCGTTTTCTCAGCTTGGGGATCAAACCGCGGGTGGAGGAGCTGGCTGATCTGGTCCGGAGTGACGCGCATGATCGCTTCTTTCTTGGTGATAATCCCCTCGGCCACCATGTCCACCGCCATCCGTACGGCCGCGGCCGCGGTCCGCTTTCCGGTGCGCGTCTGGAGCATATAGAGCTTCCCGTCCTGGATCGTGAACTCGATGTCCTGCGCGTCGCGATAGTGGGACTCCAAGATCTTCCGGATCTGAAGGAGCTCATCATACACTTGCGGCATCTGCTGTTTCAGCGTATCGATTGGCTGTGGGGTACGGATCCCGGCGACGACGTCCTCTCCTTGCGCGTTCAACAGGTACTCACCGTAGAACTTGTTCTCTCCGGTCGCCGGGTTGCGCGTGAACGCTACTCCTGTCCCCGAGTTCTCCCCCATGTTCCCAAACACCATCGCCTGCACGTTCACCGCCGTCCCCAACAGGCCAGTGATGTCATTGATCTCGCGGTATTTGATCGCGCGTGGGTTGTTCCACGAGCCGAATACTGCCCCGATCGCCCCCCAGAGCTGCTCATTCGGGTCCTGAGGGAACTCGACTCCGAGCTTATCCTTTATCGCCTGCTTGAACGATCCGACCAGTTCCTTCAGGTCATCGGCGGCGAGGTCCGTATCCAGGGTCACCCCTTTCCTTTCTTTCAGGGCGTCGATGATCTGCTCGAACGGATCAAGCTCCTTCTCGCTCTCCGGCTTGAGGCCCAAGACGACGTCTCCGTACATCTGCACAAGCCTACGATACGCGTCGTAAGCGAACCGTGCGTTTCCCGTGCGCTTCACGAGCCCGTCCACCGTCTTATCGGTCAAGCCGAGGTTTAACACGGTATCCATCATTCCAGGCATGGATACGGCCGCGCCGGAGCGGACCGAAACAAGGAGAGGATTTTCCGGGTCGCCGAACCGCATCCCGGTTTCTGCCTCGAGTTTGCGCAGGTTCTCCTCGACTTTTTCTCTCAACCCATCCGGGTATTTCCCGGGGTGCTCCTCGTAGTAGCGACAGACCTCAGCCGAGATGGTAAACCCTGGTGGGACCGGTATCCCGAGCCCTGCCATCTCGGCGAGGTTCGCACCTTTTCCTCCAAGGAGGTCCTTCATCTTTGCGCTGCCTTCGCTCTTTCCTTTGCTGAAAAAATACACGTATTTCTTCACCTAGCTGCACCTCCATAAAGAATTTCGCGATTCAGTGATTGAGTGATTTAATAGCTCGATTTCCCAATTTCTAAATCATTCAATCTCTCAATTCCCCGATCACTCAATTTTGCGATCTTACCCAGAAAAGAGCGCTTCGACAAACTGGTCGATGGAGAACTCGTGTAGGTCCTCCTTCTGCTCTCCGACCCCGATATATAGGATGGGTAGCTTAAGTTCCTCCCAGATAGCGAGGACCACGCCTCCTTTCGCTGTACCGTCGAGCTTGGTGACCACAAGCCCGGTAAGGTCGATTGCATCGTTGAACAACCGTGTTTGCGAGATTCCGTTCTGCCCGGTTGTCGCGTCTAACACAAGGAGCCGCTCGTCCGATGGGCGACCAAGCTTCTTTATCACGGTCCGCTCGATCTTTTTCAGTTCCTCCATGAGGTTGTGCTTCGTTTGCAGCCTTCCTGCAGTGTCGATGAGGAGGGCCCCGCCCTGCTTGCGCGCGTGATCGATGGCATCGAACACAACTGCTGCTGGATCTGCACCGATCCGATGTTTGATCAGGTCCGCTCCCACGCGGTTGGCCCATACTTCAAGCTGTTCGATCGCTGCGGCACGGAACGTATCCGCGGCAGCGAATGTAATCGGTAGCTTCGGATCGTCAGCGCGCAGCCGAGCAGCGATTTTGGCAATCGTCGTTGTCTTACCGGATCCATTCACTCCAGCGACGAGGATTATTGCCGGTTCGCCGTCATTGCGCAATGCAACCGTTCGTTCCGCCCCGGCCAGCCGTGCCTTGATCTCCGCCTTCAACAATTTAAGAAGATCCAGGTTCCTCCCGGCTTGTCGCGCTTGATTGCGCAGTTCTTCCACCAGTGCCCCGGCGACGCGCGCCCCGACATCCGCAGCGATCAACGCTTCTTCTAGGGCTTCCAGTTCCTCCGGGCCGAACTTGCCGTGAGAGAGGATCTGGCTGATCGATTCCGCCATCCCGGCACGCGTGCGTTTAAGTCCCCGTTTAAGCCGATCGAACCACGCCATCACATCACCTCTGGCGCGGACATTCCCAGGATCTGCAGTGCCTGGTTGATCGTCATCTTCACCGCGGCGAGCAATGCCAAACGGGCGTGCGTCACCTTCTCATCTTCCCCGAGCACCCGGTAGGCATCGTAATAGGAGTGGAACGCGCGCGCGAGCTCAAGGGCATATTCAGCGACAAGATGCGGAGCGAACTCGCGCGCTCCCTGCTCGACCACCTCGGGAAACCGATCGATGAGTTTGATCAGTGAAAGCTCCGCCGAAGCGGTCAATGGAGAAAGATCGGCCTGGCTCCAGTCGCGATTAATCCCGGCCTTGCGGAAGATCGAGACAATGCGGGTGTGGGCGTACTGGATGTAGTAGGCAGGATTATCCAGCGATTGGGCGCGGGCAAGATCCATGTCGAACTCAAGGTGACTCTGCGGTTTGTGTGCCACCATGAAGTAGCGTACTACGTCGGAGCCCACCTCCGCGATGAGGTCACGCAGGAGCACGAACCTCCCAGCGCGCGTCGACATGCGCGCTTTCTCACCCTTCTCCTTGATGCTCACGAACTGGTGCACCGCATAAGAGAGGAAATCCTCGGGGTAGCCAAGGATACGCAGGGCGGCCTTGACGCACGACTGCTCCACTACGTGGTCGGAGCCCTGCACATCGATCACCTTAGTGAACCCGCGGCGGAGCTTGTTCATGTGGTAGGCAATATCAACCATGAGGTAGGTCGGCTGTCCGTCGCTTTTCACCAACACGGAATCCTTCAATCCGCCGTTCTCCTCAGCATTAAGCCAGATCGCCCCATCCTTTTCATAGGTCCCGCCACGGGCGCAAAGCGTTTCCAACGCCTCTTTCACCTCTCCGGTTTGGTGGAGGGTCATCTCGCTAAACCAGTTATCGAATTTAACCCCGAGCAGGGAGAGGTCGTCCTCGATCATTTTTTTGATCCGGGACACCCCCTCTCGGCGGAATAGCGATGCTGCCTGCGCGTCAAAGCTGGGAAACCGATCCCCTAGCTCATCTTTCAATGCCCGAGCGATTTCGATCAGGTAGTCGCCGCGATAACCGTCCTCCGGGATCTCATGCTTCTCCCCGAATAGCTCGCGGTACCGCACCCATAGCGATTCTGCCAACAGGTCGACCTGCCGCCCTGCGTCGTTGAAGTAGTACTCGCGTGTTACTTGATACCCGAGGTTCGTGTACAGGGAGGCAAGTACATCCCCGAGCACTGCCTGGCGCCCATGCCCGACGGTGAGCGGCCCAGTTGGGTTGGAGCTCACAAACTCGACCTGAAGCGTTTGCCCGCGGCCGCGCTTCACCTGGCCAGAGTTGTCTTTCGCCGCGAGGACTTCCCGCAAGGCAGCATGGATAACCTCTCGCTTTAAGAACAGGTTGATAAATCCCGGGCCGGCGATCTCCACCTTGGAAAACGGGGCGTTAGGCAGGGCATCGATCACTCGTTGCGCCAGGGCCCGCGGGGGGAGATGAGCGAGCTTGCTTCCGACAAGTGCGATATTGCTCGAAAAATCCCCGAACTCTGAACGATCGGGGACGGTCACCTCCACGGGAAGCTCCGGAAACCCGAGCGCGTTCCACGCAGCAACAAGACTGTCTGTAGCTTTTGCTTTTAGTGTCATTGGCTGAACTCAGGACGGGCTACTTTTCGACGATGAACCGGATCCCGGTCTTGTCCTCCCCAGCAATGTTGAGCTCGATAAATCCGGGGATGACCTTGATCGGTGGTGCGTCCCCCCTCTCTACGAGGCGACGGGCGATGGCAATCCCTTTTACCGTTTGGTTGACAGCACCAGCCCCGATCGCATGAAGCTCCACGACCCCGTCCTTTTCTAGCGCACCGGCGATCGCTCCTGCGACCGAATTTGGGTTTGAACGAGATGCAACCTTCAGGATCTCCATAGCCATCCTCCTACTTCCTACGACGTGCATCAAACCCTACCTAAAGTAGTATAGCGAGCGGCCGTTGCCCTGTCAAAATTTAACTTTTTCCTTGACTTATGGCTGACATTTTTATAAGATGTAGCTGCGTCTCCACTAGATTATGTGTTGCGGGGGATATCACCTTTATAGGTGACGTCTAAAGAATAGATCGGCTTAAAGGAGGGATTACAGACGATGAAAAAACTTGCCCTAAGTGGCTTAATCGTAGCTGTAGTGGCACTAGTGGCTGTTCTGGGGCTGGCTCAAGCTCAGGGACAGGGAGAAAATCCAGCACTGCGTGTGTATATGTTAGGGGATGGGACAGGGGTTATTCTGTACGACAACCTCACTGGTGCACCTCAAGATGATCTCGTCCTGCGATTCGACAATCCGGTCAAGATCCTCACCGACAAGAGTTTCATCATCGGTGGTGGAGAGATTGTGCAGTTCAGGGATATGCTTGGTAACGGGACGTATTGGGGGATTTACACCAACGGTGGTAACACCCTCAAGCCCGCCGATTTTTGCCAGCCGGGTGGTACGTTCCAGATTTACTTCCAACCGGTGAATAAGCCGGCGAAGGTCATCGACTCGTTCCTCGGCTAGGGCAGTTGCTGGGGAAAAGGGAACTAGGATTACCTAGATAAGGAGGGAATCTGAGGATGAAAAAACTTTTGGCATTAGCACTAGTTTTTGGGCTGATAGCCGGGTTTGCATTGCTCGGCACCGCGCAAACCGCGCAGAAGGTATACAATATCGGACTGTTGGACGATATCACCACTATTAACTTAATCAACCTCGTGGGACCGTCGTCAACGGCATACGACTTTACCGTCGCTGACCAGTGGATGGGCAGCCTATATGGTTTGACTAGCAAGACGTTCCAGTTCGTTCCAGTGTTGGCCGATGGGATGCCGTCCAATATGCCGCCGAAGCTGAGCGACAAGAAACAACCGAACGGCAAGCCGCTGTATGAAACGACGGTCAACCTCAAGAAGGGCATCTATTGGAGCGATGGGAACGAGTTTACCGCTGACGATGTCGTGTTTAGCTACAAGCTGATTGACAAGTATGCCGATCAGTTTGGTGGTAACTGGAGCGGGGAGCTCTACCCCAAGCTTTTCTATGACATCCAGAAGATCGATGACTTTACGGTTAAGTTCTATCTGACAAGTGACTCCATTAACTTCAAGTGGGGGACACTCATGATGACCCTGCTTCCCAAGGCACAGTGGGCCCCGATCGTGGCCAAGGCCGAGCAAGGGAAGACCCCGGCCAAGGACCTCCTCGCTGCTCAGATCGATAAGCCGGTGAGCATCGGCCCATTCATCTTCGATCAGTGGCAGCACGGTGCGTTCGTCGCTGCTGACAAGAATCCTACCTATTACGATGAGGGAAGCGTCGGCACGATGTACAAGAACGGTGCCGTCCATCTGTACAATCCGGGCACGGCCAACCCCAAGGCGGTAGCGTACGACGAGACGTACTACGGCACAGCCGAAGGGCCAACCATCCTTGATATGACCACCGGTCCGTTCGTAGACAAGGTGATCTATCACGTGTATACCGACCAGGCAACCGCGGTGCTGGCGCTGGCCAAGGGCGACCTCGACTTCATCGACAACCCGAACGGCCTAACCAAAGGATTTGTCGATCAATTGAAGACCGCCACGGGCGTTAAGCTCGTCACTAACCCCAGCAACGGTTGGTACTATCTTTCGTTTAACCTGCGTAAGTCACCGGGCAAGTACCTTGCCTATCGTCAGGCGGTGGCATACCTGATCGATAAGGAGTTCGTGTGCAATGACCTGCTCCAGGGCGAGGTGTTGCCGCAGTACGCGGCGGTTCCACCGGCGAATACGTATTGGTACAACCCCAACGTTCCGAAGATCGGGCAAGGGCTGGACCGCGCGACCCGTATCGAAAAGGCGGTAGCACTGCTGAAGCAAGCAGGGTTCACGTGGAAGGTAGAGCCGGTCGTCAAAAATGGTAAGCTTGTCACTAAGGGGCAGGGCCTAATTGATCCTACCGGTAAGTTGGTCCCGACTCAGACACTGCTTTGCCCAAGCACCGCGTACGACCCGCACCGGGCAACGTTTGGGATCTGGATCAACCGGTGGCTGAACGAGGTTGGGATCCCAGTTAAGCTAAACCTAACTGGGTTCAACACAATCGTTGGGTCGGTGTTTGGTTCCGGTGCTCCGACGTTCGACATGTACATCCTCGGTTGGGGGCTCGGTAATCCCGCGTTCCCGGACTTCATGGATGCGTTCTTCGCTTCGGAGAACGACTATCCAGCCGGGTTCAACACGCCGGGGTTCAAGAACGAGGCGTTCGACCAGGCGATCCACAGCATGATGAAGTCGTGGGATCCGGTAGAGGAGCGCAAGGATGCGTTTAAAGCGCAGGAGATCCTTGCTGAGCAGCTTCCGTACGTGCTTCTGTTCTACTCGCCACTTAAAGAAGCGTATTACTCGGCTCGGATCCAGATGCCGTTCGATCACGCCCTGATGGGACTTCAGGGTGTTGACGGCAACCAGGCAGCGGTTAAGATCATTAAGTAATGCAACCTATTTTTATCGCGGGGGCTGCAGCAGCGGCCCCCGCATATTTGACCTATATGCAAATGCTAACTTTTATCCTTCTTGAAGCAGGTGGAGCATGCTAAGGTATTCGGTGAACCGCTTCAT
>CAZTJW010000030.1:0-7717 GCA_964613775.1 uncultured Thermotogae bacterium | reverse complement strand
AGTCCGGACAAACAATGAACCGATTCGCCTGTGGCGATTCCCCCTGCCTGCTGCACCTGTCTACCGCCAGGTAGAGGCAGGGTTTTCCTCCCCGCAGCAAGCTGTGGGGTATCCAACGGAGGTTTTTTATGAACATAACCAAGCGCATTATTAGCGCTCTCATTGCTGGGGCAATCGTGTTCATCGTGCTCTATGTCGGGACACGGTTCCGCATCCAATGGATCGTGGGGATCTTGATCCTTATCGTTGCGTACCCAGCGGCGGTCGAATACTTGCAGCTTATGCGAAAGCTTGAGATTCCGCTTGCCGCACCGGAGTTTCTCGTGTGGGTGCCAACCCTCGTGTTTGGGTATGTGATCTGCAACGGTACTTACGGCGACGTAGTGCTCCTTTCTGCCGTCGCCTACCAAGTTCTTCGCTACCTACGCAGTCTTCCCCACAGAAAAGGGTTTATCCAAGCGGTGGCCGGGGTGTTTGGACTGATTTACATCCCGTGGCTCCTCCACTTCTTCTACTCGATCTACATCAGTGGCTCGCCCGACCAACCGCGGGCCGGGGCGACGCACGCCCTCGTCGTCCTGCTCATGGTATGGGGTTACGATAGCGGAGCATACATCGTCGGAAGCCTGTTCGGGCGGCACAAGGCGTTTCCCAACGTCAGCCCCCACAAGACCTGGGAAGGGGTAGCCGGGGGGTTCCTGTTCACCATCATCGGGGCATCCATCGGAGCGACCCTGTCTCCGGTGTGGCGGCAATTCGCATTCTGGGAGGGATTTCCCCATATTATCGGGTCATCCCTCCTTGTTGGGCTGGCAGTGCAACTTGGGGACGTGTTCGAATCTAAGCTGAAACGAGCGGCGGGGGTAAAGGATTCCGGCACCTTTCTCCCTGGCCATGGTGGAGCGCTCGACCGAATCGATGGGCTTCTGTTCGCCCTCCCCGTATTCTTCACCTACTATCACTTCGTTCTTCACTTCTTTTAACGGTGTAAGGGCGGCCGGGCCTTGAGCTCGACCGCCCTCCCGGGTGGTGAAAAGATGAGGGGGTTCCTCAAGTTACAAGGATACTATAACACATTTCGCCGCGTTTGTCGGTAATGCACATCACCAAAGAGATTGTCGCGCAAACCTTAATTATTTCACTGCAGAGGGCGCGAAGGCCGCTACGGTCAAATGCTAAGACTTCCATAGTCCCCTCTGCGTACTCCGCGGTAAATGCTCCCCGTTCATGAGGAGCACCTCCCCCAACGTTGAGTGGGCCGGCGGTTCTCGTAACACGTCGCTCGGTCAGTCCACCGTCAATGTCTTGCTCAGGTTGCGGGGAAAGTCGGGATCAATCCCGCGTGCGATGCTCATGTAGTAACTTATGAGCTGAAGGGGAATGACCGTGATGAGCGCGGTCAGCTCCTGCCCGGCGTCTGGAAGGACGATGTAATCGGACACACTCTTGCGCAAAAGCTCATCATTCGCCCCGACGGCGATCGCCCTTCCCCCACGGCAGGTTACCTCATTCACGTGGTTCACCATCATCGCCGCATCCGCGGGAGCGACCACGAACAGGACCGGATAGCCATCGTGCACCGCAGAGAGCGGGCCGTGTTTGAACTCTGAGCTGAGCATCCCCTCGCAGTGGGCGTAGGTAATCTCCTTCAGTTTGAGCGCTCCCTCCATCGCCACGCCCAGCGTAAGCCCGTAGCCGAGGTAATACATGTCCGAACGCGGGTTGAGGATCTCCGCCACGCGCTTCGCCGGGCCATCCGTCGTAGCGAGCGTCTTTGCAATCAGTTCGGGAACACTCCCCCAATTGATCGGATCTCCTTTCCGGCGCAGCCGGTCAGCGAGGTAGAGGAACATGATTACCTCATTTAAAAACGTCTTTGTAGCCGGGACCGAGATCTCGTACCCGCAGGCGAGCGGGAGATAGTGATCACTTGCGTGCATCAGGGTTGAGCCGACGACATTTAGCACTCCGAGGACATGGGCTCCAGTGGGGCGCGTCGCGTGCACCGCATTCACCACGTCCTTTGTCTCCCCGGACTGGCTCACGAACACGACGGCATCGTCCGGGGTTAGGGTGTGAGCGATGGTCTCGGTGAACTGGGGAGCAAGGGCAGGAACGGCCCCGATCCCAGCGATCCGATTGAAGTACCCCGCCCCGATCACGCACGCGTGGTAGCTCGTGCCGCAACCGACGAAGTACACGTGGCGCGCGGATTTAACTGAAGCGAGAAACGTGTCGACGTGCGGAGACGCGGCAAGGAGGTGGATGAGGTCCCGAGCCACCTTGGGCTGCTCGTGGATCTCCTTTAGCATGAAGTGCGGGTAACCACCCTTCTCCGCCGCGTCCATCCCTGCGCTGAATTCCTCGCTCTCCCGTGCGATCACGGTCCCATCCTCAACGCGGCGAACCTCCACTCGGTCGGGGTGAAGCGTTACCATCTCCCCATCATGGATGCGGACAATCCGGTTCGTAAGCGGGAGGATTGACGGAAGGTCGGACGAGACGCAGGTGAACCCGTCCCCGATCCCGGCAACGAGCCCGGAGCCCATCTTGATCGCGTGGATCACCCTTGGTTCATCCCGGCTGGCGATGACAAACGCGTAGTCCCCGTGCAGGTCGCGCGTTGCATCCCTGATCGCTTCAACCATGGATATTCCCTGATCGACGTACCGCTCAACCGCGTGCACGCACGATTCCCCATCGTTCGTCCCGCGCACGGTCATCCCGGCGGCGATGAACTCCTCACGCAACTGCACGTTGTTCACGATGTTCCCGTTGTGGGCGCCGACGAGGTCTCCATCCGAATCGAGGTGCGGCTGTGCGTTTTCATAGGACGGCGCCCCGAATGTCGCCCAGCGAAGCTGCACGATCCCCCGCTCGCCCGCCATATCATCAAAATGCAGGCGCCCGTTCACGGCGTCGATCTTCCCCACGTCCTTGCGCAAATCGATCTTCCCGGCATGATTGATCGTCGCGGCACCGACCGAATCATAGCCCCGATAGGCAAGGCGCCGCCCCGCAGAAAGCAAGATGTCGCCCAATCGTCCCTCAGTTTCCATAACGATTCCAAATATTCCGCACATCACTCCCCCTCGCGTAGAGTAGATTGTAACTGCACGTGCACACCCAGAAAAGGAACGGTTGTTGATCGGTTTTCCGCGGGTGGTAGAATTGCAGGGATCAATCAACGGAGAGTGGAAACATGCGAATCTTATTGCTCGGTGCGGGAATGATGGGGCGAGCGATCGCCTACGACCTGTTGCGCCATCAGGAATTAACTGAGCTTATCATCGCTGATCGGGAGAGGAAACGGGCGGAGGCGCTCGTCGAATGGCTTGCGGACCGGCGCGCTACCCCGCTCAGGCTCGACGTGAGTGCTCCGCGTGCGGTGCGCGAGGCGATGGACGGGTGCCGGGTTGCGGTGAGCGCCGTACCGTATTTCCTCAACCTCTCCCTCGCTCAAACGGCGGTGGAGGCGAAGGTGAACTTCTGTGACCTCGGGGGGAACCCAAAGATCGTCTCCAAGGAGCTCGCCTTCGATGAACAGGCGAAAGCAGCGGGGGTGACGGTGATCCCGGACTGCGGCCTTGCACCGGGATTGGTGAACGTCATCGCGGCCGGGGCGGTCGAGGAGCTCGGTGGTGCTGCGGACGAAGTGAGAATCCGTGTTGGCGGGCTTCCGCAACATCCGCGTCCCCCGCTCGACTACCAGATCGTTTTCTCTCCCTATGGACTGATAAACGAGTACATGGAGGAAGCGACGATTCTGCATAACGGGGAAATCATGACTATCCCGGCGCTCACAGGACTAGAGGAGATCTCCTTTCCTCCACCTTACGAACGCTTAGAAGCGTTCCACACCGCCGGGGGAAGCTCGACCCTGCCGATGACCATGCACGGGCGCGTAAAAAATCTTGACTACAAAACGATTCGTTATCCTGGGCATCTCAACAAGGTAAAAACGATTGCCGACCTTGGTTTTTTCGATCTTCATCCGCGGCGGATCGAGGACGCCGATGTTGTCCCACGTGAGCTTGCGGTGCGACTCTTTCAGGAGAAGCTTTCATTCAACGAGCCGGATGTGGTGTTGCTGCGCGTGAGCGCGCGCGGAAAATCCCGTGGGGTGCACTACGAACTAATCGACTATTACGACGAGAAGACCAAGCTCTCCGCGATGATGCGTACTACCGGATTCCCGATCGGGGAGGTCGCCTACATGCTCGCCTCCGGCCGGATCACCGCCCGTGGCGCCTTCCCCGTGGAGACGTGTGTCCCGCATGAGGAGCTCATCTCACGACTGGTGGCGCGCGGGCTGCGGATTGAGCGAAAGGGGGAATAACGAGGACAGTAATCGGTTTCGACATGGACGGGGTGATCCTCGACTCGGACGACTTCTCTCCCGGGGGATGGATCGTGGAGGCGTTCATGCAAACCTTGCGCGACTTCGGAATTCCGGAGACGGAGGAGAACGCAAAGCGCCTCTACATCTCGCACCTGCGTCGGGATGGAAAGAAGTTTTGTCAAGAGTTCGGGATCAAGGACGTGAAAATCCTGTGGGAGCAGCGAGAGCGCAACTACATTGCAGGAAAGCGCACTGCAATTGAATCAGGCCGCGTAACCCTATTCCCGGACACCTCCATCCTGGAGCAATTAGCACGGGATTACCCATTGGCGATCGCGAGCAATTCACCGCAGGAAATCGTCGACCTGGTGGTGAAGAAATTCTCCCTTGGCCGCTTGTTCCGGACGTGGATCGGGCGGGGACACGCGTGGAATGAGCTTGTAGTCGTCAAACCTGCCCCAGACCTCCTCCTGCGCATGCAGGACGAGGTCGAAGCCGACCGTGGCTACTACGTGGGAGACCAACCGGACGATGTACAAGCCGCCCGCGCCGCTGGGCTCGTCCCGGTTCTGATCGACCGCAGCGGCAAAAACGGGGATATAATGACCCTCACGGATCTTCCCGCGTTCATCGCTCAACACGAGCGCGTGCGGCAAAAGTAAGGGTATAATAACGACATGGACAATATCGAAGAGAAGATCGTTTCCCGCGCGCTTCCCTGGCTTCCCGCCGGAGCGGTGATACCTCATTACGATAGCTACTCGATCGTCGCGATCCCCGGGCTTATCCGTACCCTGTTTGGGGACCCGGTCCCGCGGGCGGGCGCCCTCCATGCGGCGCTTGCCCCGGTTCTCCCGCGCCGATCAAAACGGGTCCTCCTCCTCGTGCTCGACGGGATTGGGTACTATCATCTCACCCGGTTTCTCGCCGAGCATCCGGAGCTTGGCCTGCACCGGTTGATCGCGACCGGGAAGATGATCCCGGTAACATCCGTGTTCCCCCCGACCACGGTAAATGCGCTTACGAGCTACAGCACCGGGCTCACCCCGCAGGAGCACGGGATGGTCGGTTATCGGTTGTATCTCAAGGAGACAAAGGCGATCACAAACATGATCCGCCTGTCTGTCCTCGGAAACGGGAACGCGGGCTCGGCCATCGATGCCGGGATCGATCCGAAGACATTCCTCAATGCCCCAACCTTGTACGCACAACTTCGTCGGGCCGGAGTGAAATCACATATCCTGATTGGGAAGTACATCTCCAGGAGCGGGCTCTCATCGATCATCTACGATGAGAAGGCGGAGATCCATCCGGTGGTAAACTTCTCAGATATGCTCGTCGTCGCGAGGCGCATCTTGCAGAAGGCAAACGGGGACACTTTCCTGAGCCTGTACTGGGGGGCAACGGACGCGATTGCCCATACCTATGGGCCATGGACCGACGAAGTCACCGCCGAGCTGCGGTCAATCGACACGGCGCTCATGCGCGAGCTGGTCGGCCGGGTAAAGGACACCCTCATCATTATTTGTGCTGACCACGGGTTTGTCCCGATGCGGGAGTCGGACTACCACGACATCTCCCACATCCCTGAGCTCGAACACGGCTTGCTCCTCCCTCCACTTGGGGAGCCACGCGCCTCCTACCTCTACCTGCGCGATGGGAGCAGGAAGCGGGTCCTCGCCGCGATAAACGAGCACTTGACCGACGGACTGGTGGCGGTCGAATCGGATACCGCCCTAGCGAGCGGCCTTTTCGGCACCGGAAAGGTAACCGCAAATGTGCGTGACAGGATCGGCGATCTTACCGTCGTTGCCACTGGGCCCGCGGCGATCCTCCATCCGTACGCGGACGCGGTCAAGCTGAAGGGGATGCACGGGGGACTGACCAAGGAAGAGATGCTCGTCCCATTGATCGTATCCCCGCTTTAAAGGAGGTCCAATGATAATAACTGGAAAAAGCGTGGATGTTCCTCCGCTCAAGCTAGAAAATGGCGTGGTAAAACGCATTCTTATCGGTCCTAACCAAGGGGCAAAGAACTACGTGATGCGCCTGTTCACCCTCGGGAAAGGTGGGGCGACCCCGTACCACACCCATCCATGGGAGCACGAAGCGTTTATCGTAAAGGGTGACTGTCTAATCCGGTCGGGAAAGGATGAAATCACCGTTACGGCCGGAGATTTCGCTTACATCCCGCCGAATGAGGCACACCAGTTCCTAAACGCCGGCGTGGATGAGCTTGAATTCATCTGTGTCGTGCCGATAAGCGGTGAATCACCAGGGTGAAGGGTAGGGTCCTAGTTCTAATAAGTGGCGGTGTCGACAGCACCGTCGCCGCACTCCTCCTTAAAGAAGAGGGTTACGCAGTCGAAGGAGCTACGTTCTGGTTTTGGTCCTATCCCGGTGCGCCGGACTATCAGGGAAAAACCAAGTGCTGCTCGCTTGACGCCGCGACGATCGCGGCATCAGAGCTTGGAATCCCGCATAGAACTATTGATGCAAGCGAAAAGTTCTACGAAAAAGTGCTGCGCGATTTCATCTCCCGCTATCGTCGCGGCGAGACCCCCAACCCGTGCGGCCGGTGCAATCGCTACCTTCGCTTCCCACTTGCGTTTGCATACGCTGAAGAACATGGGTTCGACTACGTCGCTACTGGACACCACGCAAGGATCGTTCACGGGCAGGATGGATCATTGGAGCTTCACCGTGGGATCGAGCCGGGGAAGGACCAATCCTACTTTCTGTACGGGCTGCGCACACGCGATCTCGAACGGCTCCTGTTTCCAGTGGGTGGGATGACGAAAAAGGAAGTCTTTGCAATCGCCCGTAAAAACAAGCTCTCTGCTGCTACCCTGCCTGAGAGCCAGGACCTGTGTTTCGCACTTAATGGGAACTTCGACTTCCTGTTCTCAGACGAAGATCGCGCTTTTGGTCCGATCGTCGACCGCCGCGGCCACGTCCTTGGGACCCACCATGGGCTCCCTCACTACACAATCGGCCAGCGCCGCGGACTTAAGATCGCATCTCCTGCGCCACTCTACGTCATTGGGATCGATCCAAAGAGAAACGCAATTATCGTCGGAGGGGAGAGGGACCTCTACGCTCCTGGGCTCGTTGCGAACGAAGCAAGCTTCATTTCTGAGGGTCCACCGGACGATGGGGCAAGGTTATCCGCTAAGATCCGTTACCGCTCCCCCGCCGCTGTCTGCACGTTTCATCCGCTTTCCGCCGATCGGTTCGCCATCTACTTTGATGTTCCGCAGCGCGCAGTCACTCCTGGGCAGATTGTGGCCGTTTACAATGGCGATCGTCTCCTCGGCGGTGGAACGATCGAAAAGGCATTCAGCGAGAAAGACCGTGATGAGTAATCAGTGATAG
>CAZTJW010000029.1:0-8033 GCA_964613775.1 uncultured Thermotogae bacterium | reverse complement strand
GCACGATCACGCGGTTTGTGTACGGACTGACGATCATCTTCGGGTTCTACGTGATCATGCACGGACACCTCACCCCAGGTGGTGGATTTCAAGGAGGATCGGTCGTTGCCACCGCGTTCGCTCTTCTTCTCGTCGCGTTCGGAGCGGCAGGCGTCAAGGGGAAGCTCAACGCGCACGTTCTCCAGTCCTTGGAGGAGGTGGGAGCGCTTGCGTTTCTCGCGTTGGGGTTCCTCGGGATCGGCACGGCATTCTTTTATAACGTTATCGCCAACTCGGGATCGATCTTCGGCGCCCATACCGCGATCGGCCCGAACCCGGGGGTTCTGGACACCGGTGGAACACTGCCATGGATGAACTGGGCAGTGGGTCTGAAGGTGATGACCGGCCTGGCGTGCGTTGTCTTGGTGATGCTCGTCGGTGCACGGAAGGAGGAAAAGTGATCGGAAACTTCCCGTACATCATGTCGATTTTGCTCGTGATCCTCGGAATCTACGCCCTTCTGTTCAAGCGCAATTTGATCAAGATCGTGATCGGAATCGATCTGGTGGAGACGGGGGTGAACCTATTTCTGGTAACGCTTGGCTATCGGCAGAGCGGGATCGCTCCGATCTACACGTACGCTCCGAAAGCGAAACCAATGGTCCTTCCCACTCCGCAGGCGCTGACCCTGACGAGCATCGTCATCGGCCTGGCGACAACGGCACTCCTTCTGTCGTTCGCTATATTTATCTATCGCCATTATAAAACATTGGACGTACGTAAGATAAAGGAGTTGCGCGGATGAACCCACTCTCCTTCCATGCCCCGGTGTTGCTCATTGCTATCCCGCTTCTCGGTGCATTTGCCGCTCCACTGATCGGGCGGATCAGTGATCCGCTCCGCCGGATCTTCACTGGGCTGATCGCACTTCTGACAACGGCGTTCGCAGGGCTTGTCGCAGCGCGCGTGTTCACCAGCGCGGCACCGATTACCTACGTCCTTGGAGGGAGATTTACCCTTCCGTCGGGGATGCACTTTCCAATTCGAATCATCCTTGAAGCGGATGGGATGAGCGCGTTCATGGTCATCAGTACCGCCCTGGTACTTGTGACCGCGGTGTTTTATAGCTTCTCCTACTGGCGGCGGCATTCGGGCGGAGCGATGTACGATGCGCTTTTACTTCTCCTCGGCGCTGGGATATTCGGGATGGAGCTAACCGGCGACATGTTCAACTTCTTCGTGTTCCTGGAGATCACGTCGATCGCCGCCTGTGCGCTCATCGGTTTCCGCCCGTGGGAGGGAAAGTCACAGGAAGCGGCGTTCAAGACGATGACGTTGTACACCCTATCCGGGCTGTTTGTGCTTCTGGCGATCGGTCTGCTTTATGGAGAGTACGATGGCCTGAACATCGCCTACCTCGCGACCCGCGTCGGTAATGGATTGATCGATAAGGTCGCCTTAGGGCTATTGCTTACCGCACTGGCGATGAAGGCCGGGGCGGTCCCGATGCACATGTGGGCTCCGGATGCGTACGGCGAGGCGCCGGCCCCGATCTCAGCCGTATTGGTCATCAACTCGCAGGCGAGTTTGTACGGCCTGTTCCGGGTGCTGTTTACCCTATACGGGATCACAATCAGCGTTACCGCGCTGGGGTGGATCGTGATCACGCTTGCCCTGCTCACGATCTTCGTCGGGGTGACGATGGCGCTGATCCAGAGCGATATTAAGCGGCTGATCGCCTATGGGGCCGTCTCCCAGGTTGGATACATGCTCCTCGGCGTGGGGGTAGGACTGGCGACGAGCGTGGCCCAACCGCACTACGGGATGGTGGCGATGCAAGGAGGGATATTCCACATGATAAACGACGCTAGCTGTGTCGGGCTTTTATTCCTTTCGGCAGGGGCGATCATTCGCGCGGCGGGTACGCGTAACCTGAATAGGATGGGCGGGCTGGGACATGACATGGTGTGGACCGCTTCCTTCTTCATGATTGGGGCGTTCGGGCTCGCGGGGATACCGCCATTCAACGGATTTGCGTCTAAGCTCATGATCTACGAGTCATCGTTCCGCTACAGCCCGATCCTTGCCGTGATCGCCATTTTGGGAAGCATCCTGCTTCTCGGAGTCTTCGTGAAGGTATTCCAGGCCGCGTTCCTCGGGCCGCGGCTCATTGCTCCGATCGAACGCCCGTCGCGGCTGATGCTCGCCGCGATGAGCACGCTGGCGCTCGTTGTGATCGCGTTCGGGCTGTTCCCTGGGTTCTTCGTGCACACGATCGTCACACCGGCAGCGAAGGCACTGTGGCTTGGCCGGGATGCGTACATCAGCGCGGTGATGGGAGGTTGATGTGAACGCGATCAACACCGGTTTCGGCACATGGAGCCCAATCGTCTGGACACTCCTGTTTATCGGGATCCTGGGGATCGGGTTCTGGATTTTGTCGTGGGGCAGGAAGGACTACAAGAAAAACACCGATCAAACCAAGCCGTTCCTCGCCGGGAACGAGGAACCGGATCCGGCGCGCCTGCACGTGCGCGGTAGCCACATGTACTGGGGGATGATTGAAGGATTGCGCGGCTACTACGCGCGCATCCAGGCATGGCACACCGGGGTTCTCACCGACTACTTTGCGTGGTTCATCGGCGTATTGGCGGTTGTGTTCATTATCCTGGCGCTTGTAAAGTAAATGAAAGGATAAAAATGGGGAGGATGTGCGGATGAGCGTGGGAATAGCAAACGCAGTGTGGGGTGGGATTGTGGTCCTGTTCGGAAGCGGAATTCTTGGGCTCGTGTACAAGGGATTTGATCGCAAGCTCGCTGCCCAGATGCAGGGGCGGATTGGCCCACCCCTACGCCAGCCGTTCTATGATGTGGGCAAGCTAATGATCAAGGAGAACATCGTCCCTGACCACGCTGTAAAATGGCTGTTTAACGGAATGCCGGTGATCTCGCTTGCCGCAGTGGCGACGATCCTGTTCTACATTCCACTCGGCGGATTTCCCCCTCTTTTCTCGGGATATGGCGACCTGATCCTCGTCCTTTACTTACTGGCTATCCCATCGTTGGCGATGATGATCGGCGGGTTCGCCGCGAGTTCACCGTACGCCACGGTGGGGGCACAACGTGAGATGGTGATGCTGATGAGCTACGAGTTTCCTCTCGCGATCACGTTCGTATCGCTTGCTTGGCGGCTGGCGACGATCCTCCCCGGTGCACAGACGTTCTCCCTTGGGGTGATCGCCGCGCACCCGCTATGGGGCCTTGTGGGGCCGCTTGGGATAATCGGGCTTATCTTGCTTATGGTCTCGCTTTTCGTCGTCACCCCGGCTGAGCTCTCCAAGATCCCGTTCGACATTCCGGAGGCAGAGACCGAGATCGCCGGTGGACTCCTTGCTGAGTACTCGGGACGCAACCTGGCGACGTTCTACCTCGCCGACGCGGTAAAGATGGTCGTGATGGCCGCTATCTTCGTCGCGCTATTCATCCCGTACGGTATCGCTGCTCCACTGGGTCTTTCCGGCGCGCTCGGCGCGTTCATCGATACGCTGTTCTTCCTGATCAAGGTATTCGTAGTCATCTTCTTCGCGGTGATCACGGTGCGGGTGGGATTCGCCCGGCTGAGGGTCGATCAAGTGGCACGGCTGTTCTGGATTCCAATGACCGCGGTTGCCCTTCTTGGAATGATCTTTCTCGCGCTCGACCGAATCTTTTAATCCTGATCCTTAAACAAGTAGTAGCGCGTCGCCGGGCAGTGAGCGCAGGTAGAAAACCGCTCACAGTCAATACATTTCGATCCGCACGGGGCAACGTCACCCTTTTTCTTTGGGATCCGGAGGGCGTAATTATCCGGGTAGGCCGGATGGTCGGTTTTATAGACTGCGGCACGGCGCAGCCCCAGGGTCAAAAGCGGCTGTTCGGCGACGAGCTTGATCCACCAGGCCCTCTCTTCTGGGAAGTAAAACACCCCAACGAGCATATTTCCAAACGCGGCGATGAAGTGGACGTACGGGCAATTCTTATACTGAGCGGCGATCCGGGCCGCGATTTCCTCTCCCGGCGCCTCCCCAAGGAGCAGGTAACAATTCATATCGCCTCGATGAACGAGCGCTTCCCCACCTGAACCAAGTGGGGAGGGGAAAACGGAAGGTCGTAATCGATCGACATTACCTTCTCCCCGTCGATCCGTACCCCACCCTGGGAGATCACCCGCTTTGCCTCGCCGCGGCTTTTGACAAGCCCGGATGCAGCGAGGAGATCGACCACCCAAATCGTCCCATCGTTTCTGAGAATGCTTCGATCGATCCTGACCTTTCTAACCGCGCTCGGCCGCTCGTGGCGGATGTGAATCCGGTCGAATTCATCCCGCGCCGCATCGGCCACGGCAGCACCGTGATACATGCGCACGATCTCCCATGCGAGCTTCCGCTTTGCGTCGCGGGGGAGAAGATCTTTATACTCATGCTCGGGAACGTCGGTCAGGTAGAAATAGTAGTCGTGGATCAGCTCATCGGGAATGGCCATCAACTTTCCGAACATGTCCTGTGGTGGTTCGCTTATCCCCACGTAGTTTCCCACTGTCTGGCTCATCGCCCGTACCCCATCGGTTCCAATGAGAAGTGGAACGGTGAGGACAATCTGCGGTTCCTGCCCGTACTCGCGCTGGATCTCGCGACCGACGAGGAGGTTGAATAGCTGGTCCGCCCCACCGAGCTCGACGTCGGCGTGAATCGCCACCGAATCGTACGCTTGAGCAAGAGGATAGAGGAACTCGAGGATACTGATCGGACGTCCTTCGGCGAACCTTTTCGCAAAGTCGTCCCGCTCGAGCATGCGCGCGACGGTGTATTTGGAAGCAAGCTCGATCACGTCGGCAAATGTAAGCTTTCCGAGCCATTCGGAGTTATAGCGGACCTCGGTCCTTTCAGGGTCAAGGATCTTGAATGCCTGCTCCCTGTACGTCGCCATATTCGCTCGGATCTCCGCTTCACTCATCAACGGACGAGTCGAGGCCCTCCCGGATGGATCGCCAATGCGGCGGGTAAAGTCCCCGACGACGAGGATCCCGATGTGGCCAAGGTCCTGGAACTGGCGCATCTTACGAAGTGGAACCGAGTGGCCCAACGTGAGGTACGGAGCGGAGGGATCGATTCCCAATTTTACGTGCAATGGTTTTCCTGTATCTTGGGCCTGGTGGAGCTTTTCGATCAGTTCCTCGCGCGGGATCAAGTTCTCCGTACCGGCAGCAATCTCATCGACGATTTTCTCGAAGTCCATCTTACGTACGCACGACCGACACGATGCGGTCGTCGTCCTCGAGCTGGACCAACCGCACTCCGCGGGCGTAGCGGCCGTAGGTATTGATCTCGCCAGCAAGGATGCGGATCACCTTCTGCTCAGTGGTGATGATTATCTCATCCTGATTGGAGACAATCCCAATCGAGACGAGCGGGCCGGAGTCGCGGTCGAGCTTGATCCCGAGCACCCCCTTGCCGCCCCGGCCCTGCAACGGAAAGTCGACGAGCGAGACGCGTTTCCCGTAGCCGCGGGCAGTCACCATCAACAGCTTCTTCTCCATGGTGATCTCCCGTTCGATCGGGGCCATCCCGATCACCCGATCGCCTTCCTCGATCCGGATTCCGATCACCCCACGCGACGGCCTCCTGGTCAGGCGCACATCGGCCTCATGGAACCGGATCGTTTTCCCCTGGTAGGTGGCGAGGATCACCTCCCCGTCGCCGGTCGTGGCAGCGACATCGACGAGATGATCGTCCTCATCGGCGTTCAGGGCGATGATCCCGTTTGTGTAGACATTGGCGTAATCGCGCAGACGATTGCGATTGACGATCCCGTTCTCGGTCGCCATCAGGCAGAACCTGCCTTCTACGCCCGAGAAGTCGGGAATGGGAAGGATCGCCCGCACTACCTCGTCTTGGTCCATGGCAATCAACGTGCGCAGGTTCTTCCCGACCGAGTCACGCTTTCCCGACGGAAGCTTATACCCCTGCGTGCGGTAGACGCGACGTTTATCGGTGAACAGGAGGATCTCGTCGCGCGCATTGGCCAGGGCGCAACAGGAGATATAGTCATCCTCCTTTGTCCTCTGGCCGATCACCCCTTTTCCTCCGCGCCCCTGGCTGCGAAATTCATGTGCCCGTGGAGCGCTGGCGTAACCGCGGCGTGTGACCGAGACCATCAGGTCATAGTCCGGGATCAGGCTGGTGAAGTCGACATCACCGTTTTCGTCGGTGATCAGGGTGCGGCGGTCATCGGCATGCTTATCCGCCACCTCGCGTAGCTCTTGTTTGATCGTCTCGTCGAGCAGCTCATCGCTCCCGAGGACCTGCTCGTACCCCTTGATCTCCTCTCGTTTTCCTTTGTATTCGGTGTCAATCTTTTCCCGCTCAAGCCCGGTCAATTGCGATAATCGCATCTTGAGAATGGCGTCCGTCTGCTCGTCCGACAGGTCAAGTTCTTCCTTTAAATGCGCTGCCGCGGTTGTACTGTCCTTCGCCGCACGCAGGATCTCGATCACCCGCTCGATGTTCGTAAGCGCCGTGCGGAATCCCGCCAGGATATGAGCACGAGCGCGCGCCACCTTGAGGCGGTAAGCGGTCCGCCGGCGCACCACCTCACGGCGGAAGTCGATGAACGAGTTTAGGATTTCCTTTAGGGACAGGGTGCGTGGATTGCCGTCGATGATCACTAAAAAGATTGCAGAGTATGTCCGCTCCAATGGGGTGAACTTGTACAAGCGGTTCAGGATTACATTCGGGTTGGCCGAGTGCTTAAACTCCACCACTACCCTTAACCCCTCGCGGTCGGACTCATCGCGCAGATCAGAGATCCCTTCAATCTCACCTGAGTGGACCTTGGCCGCGATCGCCTCCACCAACGCGGATTTCCGCACCTGATAAGGAATCTCTGAAATGATGATCCGATCGTCCTCAATCGTTGCCTTGCCGCGCACCGTGAACTTCCCGGATCCAGTGCGGTACATCTTCTCGATTCCCTCCCGACCCATGATGATCCCGCCTGTGGGAAAATCCGGCCCGGAGACAAACTGCATCAGGTCACGGACCGAAGCCTCGGGGTGGTCCATCAAATAAATGGTCCCATCGATCAGCTCACCGAGGTTGTGCGGCGGGATCTGCGTTGTCATCCCCACCGATATTCCCCATGCCCCGTTCATCAGGAGGTTGGGAACCTTGGCCGGGAGGACAACCGGCTCTTTCAGGGAGTCGTCGAAGTTGGGCATCCACTCGACCGTCTCCTCACCGAGCTCCTCCAAGAATTCGGTCGTGATCTTAGCGAGGCGTGCCTCGGTGTAGCGCATTGCCGCTGGTGCGTCCCCGTCAATTGAACCGAAGTTCCCCTGCCCGTCGATCAACGGATAGCGATAGGAGAACAACTGAGCCATGTTCACCATGGTATCGTAGATCGCCATGTCTCCGTGCGGGTGAAATTTACCCATCACTTCACCCACGATGCGCGCCGATTTCTTGTGCGGCTTGCCCGGAGTGAGGCCGAGCTCGTGCATTCCATAGAGGATCCGCCGCTGCACCGGCTTCAGCCCATCGCGCACGTCGGGGATCGCGCGGCCGCGGATCACGCTCATCGCGTAGTTGATGTACGACAGCTCCATCTCCTCTTCGATGAACGCCTTTTCAATTCGTCCCATCGGTTAAACTCCTATCAAGATTCAGGATCAACAAATGATACCGAAATTCAGGATCAGCTTCAAATCCGTGCTTTACTGTGTTTGTTGCGCAAATATTTTCTACGTTTATTTTTAAGCACAAATCTGAAGTTTTAATTACCTCACCGCAGAGAGCGCAAAGACCGCTGCGGTCAAATGCTGAAGTTACCCTCTGCGTACTCCGCGTCTCTGCGGCAAATGCTCCCTGTTCATGGGAGGGAGAAGTTTTGCACTAGGCTCTACTCGCCGGACAAAAATCCCCCGATTATTGCTCCTCCCACAAGCGTTAAGGTGTTTACCAAAAAATAGAGGATAAACTTGCGCGCAGGATCGGGCGGATAAACCGCGCCGTGAAACA
>CAZTJW010000028.1:0-8213 GCA_964613775.1 uncultured Thermotogae bacterium | reverse complement strand
TTAGCCTACAGATTGTCGTCTAGTGACACGGGCCGCCGCACCACCATCCGGCAAACGCAAACACCCAAAACGCAAAGAAGAACGACAGCAGCAACAAAGCTTCTGCGGTCATCATCCACCTCCTTATGGACAAAAAATATCATAGCACAAACCGGGCACAAAGGCAAGCCCAAAAGGAATCGCGGGGAAGGCACAGTAAATCAGAACAAGGTATCTCTCCATTTGTGCATAGCAGGCTAATTTCTCAACTGCTCGATCAACCGCAAGACTGGTGTAAACACCTTTTCCTTGGATCTACCACCGAAATGTGTTAAAGTATCGTGTATGTAGTAAAACGATTCATCACGCTCGGCCGAGGAGAGAAGATGTCCAGTCAAGACAAGGTCGGCAGATCGCTGCCCGAGCTGGAGCGACTGCGTGCCCGTGTCACAGAACTTGAACAGGCGATCGCAAAACTGAGGGAATCAGAAAAGCGATTACAGGTCGTGTTTGAAGCCTCTCCCCTGGTCATCTTTGCTAAAGACCTAGATGGCCGATACATTATGGCAAACCCTGCATTTTCCCAACTTCTTGATCATCCGGTAAAAGAGATTCTCGGAAGAAGGGATGAAGATCTTTTTAGTGGAAAAGAGGCGGATACCCTACACGTAGGTGATGCACAGGTGTTCGAGACGGGGGAGACACTGCGCAGTGTGGATAGATTAACCATCGCGGGCAAGGTCCGGGTGTTTGTGTCGACTAAGGCTCCCTTGCGCGATAAACGAGGAAAGATAATCGGTTTATCCGGTTCCGCTACCGAGGTCACCGCCGAGGTGAAAGCGCACGAACAACTCGCTCACTTAAACCAAGTCCTACGCGCCGTGCGCAGCGTGAACCAACTGATCACCAAGGAACATGATCCCGATCGCCTGCTCCAGAGAGTGTGTGCACGGCTCATCAGAACGCGCGGCTACCGAAACGTTTGGATCGCTCTTCTTGATGCGGATACAAAACTTCTCGCGTTTTACCATGCCGGCCTTGGGGAAGAAGCCCGCTCCCTCAAAGAAACCCTAAAAATTGGGAATCTCCCTGAATGTGCTCGTCGAGCACTTACCGCGGGAGGCGTTGTCAAAATTGAGGATACAATATCTGAATGCGGAGATTGTCCGCTTGTCGGGAAGGCGCCTGCACACCGGGAAATGACCTCAAGGCTGGAGCACGATGGGAAGGTCTACGGGTTGATCTCGGTGGGTCTACCGCGGGAATACGCAGGATTGGAGGAGGAACAAGCCTTACTGAAAGAGCTCGCTGGGGATATCTCCTTTGCCCTCCATGACCTTGAGGTAGAAAAGGAGCAGCGAAAAGCACAGGAAGCGCTACGTGCATCCGAGGCCCACTACCGCTCAATTGTGGAGAACTCTCACAGTGGGATACTTATAGTTGATGAGACGTATCGCTTTGTATACGCAAACAAGCGGTTGTGCAAGCTCCTTGAGCGAAATTGCAGGGAGATCATTGGCCACGACTTCCGCGAGTTCCTCGATGAAGAATCTCGCGCCCTCGTGGTCGACCGCTATCGACGACGTCAGCGTGGGGAGGAAGTCCCATCCCACTACGAATTCAACGTCATCCGGCCGAACGGAAAGAAACGCCGCGTCGAGATCAGTTCCACCGTAATTCGTGACTCAATGGGAAATGTTCGGACGATCGCCCAGCTACTTGATATCACGGCCCAAAGGCATTTGGAAAGGTCTCTCGATGGAATCTATCGCCTGCAAAGAAGGCTGGTCCTCCTGCACGAAGAAAGGGGAATCGTCCGGGCAGTAATAGATGCAGTGCGTGATCTGCTCGAAATGGGGGATTGTGCCCTTTATCTGGTAAATAAAAGCGAAAAAAAGCTCTTTTTGGCGGGGTACACGCAGGAAGTCTCACCTAAGTTCAGGGAAATGCCGCTTGAGAACGGCCGTGGGATAATCCCCATTGTGGCGCAAACCGGGGAGACAATCTACCTCCCCGATGTCTCCCAAGACTTGCGCTACCTTCCGGGACGGATCAAGAACCGCTCTGAGCTGTGTGTGCCCATTAAGACCAAGGGAAAAGTCCTTGGAGTGCTGAACGCTGAGAGCTCTGAACTTGACGCATTCAGTATCGATGACCAAAGACTTTTGGAGACGTTGGCTGACTCCGCTGCCGTAGCCCTGGAAAACGCCCGGTTGTTTAGCACTTTGCAAAGCTCTGAGGAACAGTTTCGCTCAGTGGCCGAGGCCGCGGCTGAGGCCGTTATTATTGCGAACCCTGAAGGCAAGATCATCTTTTGGAACAAGGCCGCACAGGATATCTTTGGCTATAGGGTCCGGGAGGTAATTGGCCGCTCCCCTGTATTTCTCATGCCAGAGCGATTTCGGAAGGCATTCCATGCGGGGATGGAGAACTGGAAGACGACAGGTGTAGCTCCACTTGCGGGGGAAAGAACTGTATTCACTGGTTTAAAGAAGGACGGTCATGAGTTCCCTTGCGCGATTTCCTACAGCACATGGGAAGCAGGGGGAAAGCGCTACTCGTCCGTGGTCATCCGCGATATCACCGAGCTAATGCGGGCTGAGAAGGAAATCAAAGAAAGCTATGCCAGGCTGCAAAGGATTTTAGATGGGATTGTAAGAGCATTGGCAGCGGCGGTGGAGCTGCGTGATCCGTACACATCTGGACATCAACAGAGGGTGGCGAAGCTCGCGGTTGCGATTGCCAAGGAGATGAAGCTATCTTCTGATAGGATCGAGGGGTTGTTCTACGCATGCCTGGTGCACGATATCGGGAAGCTTGCTATCCCCGCTGAGATCCTTGCCAAACCGTCCGCATTAACCGACCTCGAGTTTTCTTTGATTAAGACCCATCCGAAAAGAGCTTACGATGTCCTGAAAGAGATCAATTTTCCTTGGCCCATCGCGGATATTGTCCTCCAGCACCACGAACGACTTGATGGCTCCGGTTATCCAAACGGGCTGAAAGACGGTGAAATCCTGCTTGAGGCGCGCATTTTGGCGGTGGCGGACGTAGTAGAAGCGATGAGTTCACACCGCCCGTACCGGCCCGCGCTGGGGTTAGAGGCCGCCCTTTCCGAGATGGAAAAGAACAGGGGTCGCCTTTATGACCCCGAGGCCGTCGACGCCTGTTTGCGCCTGTTCCGCGATAAAGGGTTTACTTTTAAAACCTGATCTTTTGCGTTGGAGACAGGCGCTCGGTTTGTCCTCCCGGCTGTGCGGGGTGTAAGATAGCTCCATCATGATTCGACGTATCCTTTCGATCGATTGGCACCTGACCCATCCGCAGGTGAAGGAGGAAGATTTCTTCACCGCAGCGTCGTTCTCCTCGTTCGATGCTGTATTCATCGATCCAAAATCGATAAACGATCACTGGATCTATGACGTCCCACCGGAGCGCGATGGAAGGCGGCGTACCTACCTCGACCGCGACCGTGGGTTCGGGCGCGTGCTCTCGCGGGCCTTTGCCAAACGGAGAAACGAGGCGGCCGACCTGTTATACAAGGTGGGCGGGATCATCGTCTGTAGGCTGCGGCCACACGGAGAGCCGATCGAACTCGCCAGTCCCGATGGTCCACTCGAGCGGCTCGACCGCTACAGCTTCCTCCCCTCCTTATCCCTGGTCGATCGCCAGCATCAACTCATCTTTCCGACGAACGCCCGCTTTCTCCCCCGCCGCGGGGAGGACGTGGTCGTGGAGGAAAGAGATGACCCGTTCGCGAACTACCTGCGCGAGTTCTCCGGGAGGATCGTCTACCACGCGGTTTATCAAGACCTCCTCTCCACCCCGATCGAACACTTTGCCACCATCCTTGCCCGCAACCGCGTCGGAGATATCGTTGCCCTCTCCCTTCCCTTCGATGAAGGCCGGTTGGTGCTGCTTCCTCCGGTGGAGGGTGTATCCCCGGCACGCGAGGCGGATGCCCTGGTGAAGGCAGTGGAAGAGGCGACCTTTCGCCCTGCGTTTTCACCCATCCCGGATTGGCTCTCCGGGTATTCCCTCCCTGGGGAGGACACCCTCGCCGATGAGCTCAAGAGCCTGGTCGAACGGCGGGATCGCCTGGCGGCTAAGGTCGATGAGGTGAAGGCACGCCTGGAAGAGGTCATGAAGTACAAGCGGATACTCTACACCAAGGGAAGGTTCTCCCTTCTTCCCGCGGTGCGGGAGTCCTTCCGCGCCTTGGGCTTTGCGCTTGAGGATTCACCGTACGATTTTCTCCTGCGCAGCCCCGAAGGAGACGCGATCGGCGCGGTCGCAGCAGCGGACGGAAAGGCGGTCGGGCTTCCCGCATACCGCCGGCTCCTCGAGTGGGTCGATCGGGCACGCACCGAAGGAACCGGGCCGAACAAGGGGATCCTTGTTGTGAGCGGGTCGTGTGCTCTCGATCCAAAACGGCGCAAGACCCAGTTCACCCCCGAGGTCCTGCGCGGATGCACCTCGCAGGGGTTCTGCCTCATCACTACCTACTCCCTGTACAAGCTTGTGAAGGATGCCCTGTTGGAAAAGGACGAGAAGAAGCTTAGGGCTATCAGGAAGGGGATCCTCGAGTGCGAAGGGGAGTTCCGCGGGGGAAAGTGACGTGCTTTTCCTCTTTTATATCATCCTTGTTCCATTGAGCGCTGTCTGCGCAGCGGGCTTTTCCGCCTGGATGCACCGGGTCCACCTCGGACAGCGGATCCGGGAGTACGGCCCCAAGCTGCACGAGGTGAAATCGGGTACCCCAACGATGGGCGGTACAGTGATCCTCGTCCTGTGGGGGGCATCGATTGGGGTGATCGCGTTTTTCCGTCCCATCCCGTGGCAAGGAATATTCATCCTTCTTTCGGGGATCATCTCCGCAGGCGTCGGATTCGCCGACGATTGCCTCTCCCTGTATCACCACCGCTCACTCGGCCTGCGCCCGTACCAGAAGATTCTCCTTGTGAGCCTGGGGGCGGTGATTCTATTCCTCCTTTTCCCCGGGATCGGTCGGATACCGTTTCAGGTACCCTTTTCCAGAAATGCGGTTGCGCTTCCCATAGGAATCTCCTTTTTCATCTACTGGCTGGTCTTTCTCTCTACGACGAACAGCATGAACCTTACGGACGGGCTCGACGGCCTTGCTGCCGGAACGACGCTCCTCATCCTGATAGGATCCCTTCTGATCGTACATGAGCGCGCCGTCCTCACTGTACTTATCCCGCTTGTCCCGATCCTCGTCGGCTTTCTGTGGGTGAACACCCATCCAGCGCGCCTCTTCCTCGGGGACGTCGGTTCCTTCGGGCTTGGCGGGGTCGTTGCCGGGGTTGCAGTTATAAGCGGAACTTCGTTTATCCTGCCGCTTCTCGCTGGGCTATTGGTCCTTGAGGCAGGGTCGGTGATCCTGCAGGTGGCATCGTTTAAGGGATTCGGGGTGCGGATCTTTAAGATCAGTCCGTTCCACCATCACTTTGAAAAAGCGGAGGGGATCGATTATTCCTATCTTCTCCCGAACGTGGAGTGGCCGGAGGAGAAGATCGTAATCCGACTGTGGATCATAGAGAGCCTATTTGTTGCGCTTGCGGTCGTGGCCGCGCGGATGTAAAACGCTATGCCGGAGGTGGGACTTGAACCCACACGAGGTGTGATCCCCACAGGATCCTGAATCCTGCGCGTCTGCCAATTCCGCCACTCCGGCGTCTACGAATGAAAGTTTAAGAGCCTATAAAAGACCTGTCAAGAACTAATCGAGGTACCCCAAATCCCGCAGGCGCTTTTCGATCCTTTCTTTGTCTTCTTTCGAATACGGAGAGATGTACCCCGCCTCCAAAAGCTTGGCCCGCAGGACCGCCTCGATGTACTCCTCGGCTGAGCCTGCGGAAAGCTCGGAAAGATGAGACTCGATCGCTTTGATGATCTCGGCTGAAAGCTCGATCTTTCGCTTTTCCATCATCCCTCCCCCGTTAACCCGAAATGCTCGAGGATCATCCCCTTTATCTCAAGGAGGGATCGGTCGCCCTTCCCATCCCCGGGATGGGAGATCAAGATTCCATAGGGAGCGTGGTTCGCTTCGTCCGGGCCGGTGTCGTTTTCGTGGAAGTAGATCCTGTGCCAGCCGACGGTCCCGATCGAACGAAAGCGCAGATTACCGAAGTAGACGAAAAGGTCGGGCGGAATCCCGTTCACCTCGGCATAGAGCTCCTCCGGGCGGAGGACGCGCGTTCCGATCGGGCGGCCTGCTTCATCTGGGATCCCCTCGATCCCCTGTTTCAAGGCCTCGCACAAGCGTTCGTAGTCCTTGGGGAAGACGATTCCCTCCGGCTCCCGGCCGGCAACGTTCAGGAAGACCCGTCCGTAGTATCCCCCCTCGCCCCAGGCGACCGTGCGTGACCAGTCAACTAATCCTGCTTGAATTAAGTCATCCATGCGTGTCGGCTTTTTCGGATATTCCCGCAGGGTGAGGTACCCCTTGCTGATCAGCCACTCGTTTATCCCGATCCCTCCGTCCATCCGCTGCGCGCCATGGTCAGAGACGATGAGGATCTTAGTGTCGGATGGCATGACCTCGATCAGGCGTGCGATCTCGGAGTCGATTAGGCGGTAGTAATCAGGCAGCGCGTTGTGGAACGGGCTTTTCGGATCGTATTTCCGATGCTTCGGGTCGTAGTGCGACCACAGGCCATGGTGGGCCCGATCGGTTCCGATCTCAACCATCGCAAAGAAGTCCCAGTCGTGGTGAGTTAAAAGCTTTCGCGCGAGCGTGAACCGCCTTTTCGTCATCTTCCGAAGTTCATCGATCAGCCATGCCTTGTCGTCGGTGCGGAACCCACGCACATCGAGGATGTATTCTCCGACTGCGTGGGCGATCTCGTCCCGGAGCGCGGCAGGATAGGTGTAGGGGGCGTCGGTCCCCGGGGCGAGGAAACCGGAGACGAGGAGCCCGCGCACCGGCTTGGGAGGATAGGTCCCAGGAATCCCGAGGAGGATTGATCTGAGGCCCGCTCTTCCGAGGACATCCCAGACGGTCTCCTCGCGGAACGCAGTCGAGGAGGCGATTCGAAGACCTGCGTAGGAGTAATCAACCCGGTTCCTGAACCCGTACACTCCGAGGGTTCCCGGGTCTTTCCCGGTCATCATGCACATCCACGCCGGGATCGTGATCGGTGGATCAACTGAGCGCAGCCGTGCGAAGCTCCCTTCCGCCACTAACCGCGAGATGGTGGGAAGTCCAGGAAGAAGCGCGGAGAGAAGCTTTGGATCGGCGCAGTCAAGCCCAATCAGTGCAAGCTTTTTCATCGGATCGCCTTCTTCAGGATCGCTGCCACCTCCGGGCGGGTGAACTCCAGGGGTAAGTCCTTTCCTTCTCGGAGCAGTTCCCTTACCTTCGTCCCGGAGAGAAAGACGTGGTCTTCATTTCCGTGTGGGCAGGTCTTGGCAGTCGCCATCTGACCACATTTCTTACAGTAGAATGCATGTTCAAACTTCAAAGGCACAATTCCGATTTCCTCTTGTGCAAACTGATCGAAAATCTCCTGCGCGGCATAGGTCCCATAGTAGCTTCCCACCCCGGCGTGATCGCGGCCGATGATAATGTGAGTGCAGCCATAGTTGCGCCTACAGATGGCGTGAAAGACCGCCTCGCGCGGGCCGGCGTAGCGCATCGGTGCGGGGAAGGTCCCGAGGAATACACGATTCTTAGGAAAGTAGTTTTCGATCACTGCTTTGTAGCAGTCCATGCGCACTTTGGCTGGGATATCGCCTTCCTTGGTCTCCCCAACAAGCGGGTTTATGAATAGACCGTCGACCACTTCAAGAGCGCACTTCTGCAGGTACTCATGCGCGCGGTGGATCGGGTTTCTCGTCTGGAAGGCGACGATCGTCTTCCACCCTTTCTCGGCGAAGATGCGGCGAGTGTCTCTTGGATCGAAGTGATGCTCCGGCGATTCGACCGGGACCCTCTCGAGAAGTTCTATCCCCCCTCCAATGAGCGTTGTCGGCTCGCTGTAGAGCCGCGCCACCCCGGGATGTGCGGGATCAGTTGTCCCATAGACCATTCGTGCTTCCCGGGCGGGATCCCGAGTGTAGACATCACCCACGTGCATGATCCCGTAGACGATTCCATCCGCCCCGCAAAGCCCGATCTCCTCTCCCTTTTCCAGCGGCTCGGTGAGTTGCGGGTCAACCGGGAGGATAATTGGGATCGACCATATTGTCCCATCGGGAAGACGCATCTCATC
>CAZTJW010000027.1:0-8344 GCA_964613775.1 uncultured Thermotogae bacterium | reverse complement strand
AGCTTCTCGTGTAGATGATAGGTAAACAGGGCCGGGGTGGTCACCGCCCTCTCTGGGTGGATGAGGCGGGAGATCCAGTCGGGGGCGCGTCGCTTGTTGGACAAGCGATGGAACCAGTGGCTCATTCCGCGGCCTTCAAAATGGTCTCTATAGCAAATGTACAGATGGGTGGGGAAAGCCTCCCGTCCATGCGAGTAACTACGCTCCCATCGTTCCTTCTCCACCAGGGCAATAAAACACCCCCTTGCTGGTCTCAACCATAGGAGTCATCAGCCTTGGATAAGGCGCTCGGGACGGACTCCATCGTCCATCTCGTCTGGGGTTGTAACTTCATTGTAGGCGCTTGGTCACATGTGTTCAAGTGCCCGTATTATGTGGCGGTTCATGGTGGACAAACCGCCCAAGGCCGCGGTTGAACAGGTACGACAGCCCAATCGCGACAAAGATAAGCTCAAAGAACTTAAAGATGAGCGAGAACGCCACCGCTCCCCCTTTTCCTATCCCCACCAAGCGATAGATCCCGATCATTGCCATCTCGCCTGTTCCCATACCTCCCGGGGTTATCCACAGCAAGAATGAGAGCATGATGTTAAGGGTGAATAGAAGCGATAACTGGGCAAAGTTAAATGAGACGTGTGCGGAATAGTGAAAGAAGAGCTCGGGGCGAATGTACGCAAAGAATGTGCCGATCACCTGCGTGATGAACGCGATCAGCGTCCCTTTCCAGTGGTGGGCAAACGCGTCGTATATCTCATCCTCTGTTTCGGACACCTTGTCCGCTGCCTTGCAAAACCCATTCTTGAACCGGGGAATGACGTGGCGGAGCATGCGAATAGGCCGGCTGATCCACTTTAAGTTCCCGGCGAAATCGATAAGCCCAATCACGCTCCAAAACAGAATGAATGCCACTCCGGCCATGATAATGCGTTTTTCCTCCGGAGAGACAGCGGGAGAGAGGATGGCGTATACCAATCCGATGAGGACGAACAGCAGAAGGCTTATCCCGCCAAGAAACCGCTCGATAACGATTGTTGCCACGATACGCGTCGCTGGGGCAGAGCTGCGATTGATGACCATCACCGCCCGGATCGGCTCGCCGCCGAAGTACAGGGACGGCGTGATGTAGCTCACGGCAAATCCACTCAGCCGCGCCCCGATCACGCTGTGCAACGGAAGGTGGATGCCGTAGGAGCGCAGGACAAACCACCAACTAGCGATCCATGCAACGATTGCGAGGAACACATCGCCGAAGATCGCAGTAGCTCCAACCACTCCGATTGAGTTGATCCATGTAAAAACGCTGCGCCACCCGACATAATAGAGCACGCCCCCGAGCAGTCCGAACCCAACCACGATGGAAAGGGTATAACTTAACCCTCTCTTTAACGGTTTATTCATAGGGGAATGCTAGCATACCCGCTATGGGAAGGTCAACTCACCGCATGCCGTTCTACGTACATGGGAAAAGGAGGGCCTTTTTCGCGGGAAACCCCAGGAGAAGCTCATCGCCGCATGATAAACGCGCTTGTGTGCGCACGCGCAACTGGCCGAGAGGAGTGGCGCACGTTGCAACCAGCGTCCGGCCGTGATACTCCGTGTCGATCACGTGCCCATCTATGCAATTCTCCTCTCCCGCGCCGATGCGAATATCTTCTTCCTGGATGAATACCTGGGCTGGCATACCGGTCGCAATCTCCGCGTTAGACGAATTGGCACGCAACACGATTCCATCAACGTCCACTTCGGCGATTGCTCCAGAGACCCCGATGACCGTGCCCACCACGCGGTTCGCCTGTCCGATGAACGACGCGACAAACGCGGTCTGCGGATGCTCATACACCTGCATCGGAGGGGCCAGTTGCTCGATCCGGCCGGCATGCATCACCCCAATCCGATCAGAAATGGTGAGCCCTTCTTCTTGATCGTGCGTGACGTAGAGGGTGGTGAGATGGAGTGAGCGCTGAACACGGCGCAGTTCCTGGCGCAGTTCCTGGCGCAGTTTGGCATCGAGGGCGGACAGGGGCTCATCGAGCAGGAGGATCCGTGGGTTGGGGGCAATGGCGCGAGCGAGCGCCACTCGTTGCTTCTCGCCGCCGGATAGCTCTCCAGGCCGGCGGTGAGCGAGCTTTTCCAGGTGCATTAACGTCAAAAGCTCATTCACCCGCTTTTTGTGGTCGACCCCGCGCTGAAACCGGAGCCCATAGGCGATATTTTTGCCAACGCTCATGTGTGGGAAGAGCGCGTAATTTTGGAACACAAACCCGATATGGCGCCGCTCCGGTGGCAGGGAGACGATGCTCCTCCCGTCGATTAGAACATCGCCAGCGGTCGGGTGCTCGAACCCAGCGATCAACCGCAGGGTTGTCGTTTTACCGCACCCGGATGGCCCAAGCAGGGTGAGGAGCTCTCCGTCAGCAAGTGCGAAACTCAAATCCGCCACCGCAGTTACCCTTCCAAACCGCTTTGTTAAACCGCTGACCGCAAGCTGCGCCATCACAATCCCTTTATCTCCTCTCCGAGACGATCGATGGCGATAAACGCGATCGCAGTGACGATGATGAGTAGGCTGGCCATCGCGCTCGCTGGTCCGAACTGGCGCGCCGAGATGAGGCCGTACACTGCGACTGGCATCGTCGTCAACCCTGGCCGCATGAGCATGATTGTCGCTGACATCTCCCCCATACTCATCGCGAACGCGAACACCGCAGCAGCGAGCACGCCGCGGCGGATGAGCGGGAGCTCCACATCGATAAACGCGCGTGTCCGGTTCGCGCCGAGAGAGAGCGCTGCCTCGGGGAGCCGGAGATCAACCCCCTCCAGGACCGGGCGGAGTACCCGTGCAACAAGGGGATAGATGAGAACCGCGTGGGCGATCCCGATGGCGAAGATCGTTCCGGAAATGTGTAGTGGCGGTGCCGCAAGCCCACGCATGATGGCAAACCCGACCGCTACCGACGATACGGCGAGCGGTGCCATGAGGATCGTCTCCAACAGGCGGCGCGCCGGAATACGGATACGCGTCGCGAGCAGGGCGACGAACCCACCGAGTGGGAGTGAGATTGCCGTGGCCATGCATGCCACTGCGAGGCTGGTGATGATCGTTCGCACGGGTGATGATCCAAAAAACGGGCTGTATCCGAGCGAAAACAACCGCGTGTATTGTGTGAGGGTGAGCCGGGCACCGGCGTGTAGTGAATCGACGATGATGTTTCCAATTGGGCCGAGGAACAGAATGAGGCTTCCCAGGATATAGGGGTAGATGAACACAGCTTTTACCCCGATATGCGGGGAAAAGAGCGGGATCCGCGCGGCCGTCCGCTCCCCATGCGTTCGCGTGGCGAATAGTCCTTCCGCTTTAAGGTAAATATAGGAAAAAACCAGTGATATCCCTGTTTCGATGATGATCAGTGCCGTGCCAAGGCGCAGGTTGCCCAGGGTTTGGATGAGGGTATAGATCCCCACCTCGATTGTGGCATAGCGCGCTCCACCGAGGGTGAGAACAATGGGAAACGACAGAAAGGTAAAGATGAATACGAGGGCAGAACTGCTCAGGATCGCCGGTGCCAAAAGTGGCGTTGTGATCTCAAGCCCCCGTCGCGCCCGCCCTGCGCCGAGCGATGCCGCTGCTTCATAAAATGTTGGATCGATCCCTGCCCACGCCGCTCCCACCACGCGCATGACAATCGGCGCGTTGTAGAACGCGTGCGCAAGGACAATCCCGGATAACGAGTACAAAAGGTGAAATGGCGGATGGCGCAGGTGTAACGTCCACATCAGAAAGTGGTTGAGCGTTCCGCTGTTTCCGAAAAACAGGATGAACCCCAGCGCCACCGTTATCGCGGGAAGGACGAACGGAACAACGGTAAGTGACTGTACTACTCGCCGCCCGGGAAATTCATAGCGCGCAAGGATGTACGCGCCCGGAAGCCCGATGGCAAGACTTAAGAGCGTGCTTAAGATCGCCTGTTTGACGGTGAATATGAGAAGGTGAATAAAGTAAGGATCGTGGATCGCGTCAATAATGGGGGAGAGGAATCCCCCTCCCCCCATGATCACCCCGTCCCGGATGACGGTGAACAACGGATAGTAGAAGCTAATAGCGAGGAAACACAGTGCGATGAGAGAAGCGGCTAAGTTCACTTTCCTCACTGTTTCGTCATCACCCGCTCCCAGTCAGTTAGCCATTGTTCCGCCCGTTCCCCGACCAAGGACAGCGGAAGGGAAATCACTTTCTGCGGCACGATCGCGTACTTGGTGAATGCCGCTGGAACCGGTGCGCTGGAGTTCACTGGGAACATTGCCTCTTTACCAGGGATGAGTTTTTGAATTTCCGGAGACAGAAGAAGGTTGATGAACGCCTCTGCCAATTTTGGGTGCTTTGTCCCGCGGATGATCCCCACTCCATACACAGTGCGGTATCCCTCCCCTCCGGGTGCGTATGATAGATAACGCGGTTTCTCTCCAGACATCGCGGCATAGGCGGTATCGGTGGAGTAACTCACCAAGAGCGGTGCCTCGCCGTGAGTGAGCAGGGTCCACCCCGCGCTCCAGCCCTGCGTAATCGTGAGGATGCTCGGGTCAAGGTTGCGCCAGAACTTAAGGTATCCGTCCTCACCGAACTGAGCGATCGTCCACAACAGGAACGAAAACCCGGTTGACGAGGTGCGCGGGTCCTCACACACGAGCTTCTTCCTATACCGTGGCGCAGTGAGATCGGCAAGTGTTTTGGGAAGTTCATTTTGATGCATTGCCTGCGCGTCATAGGTGAGAGTGATGTACCCGTACTCGTACGGAACGAGCCCGGTAGCTATAATCCCGCGCAGCGCTTTAGGCACGACGTTCAGGTTGGAAATGCTCTCCGTCTGAACAGGGGAAAACAGGTTGTAACTTGTAATGCGGGGAACGTCGTTCAGTTCCCCCATGAATAGGTCTGCCTTTGTTCCGCCGCTCGTTTGTTCGTTGATGAGGCGAGCAAGCGTTGCCTTCGCCCCACCGGCAGTGACAAACTGCAAATCGCAATCGTACTTTGCCTCAAACGCCTTCTCGATATCGGCCCCTGGCCCCCAGGATATGAAGCTGTCATAGGTATAGACGACAAGCGTTTCCTTTCCCAACCCGGTCACCGATAGGACAAGGAGCGCCAGGAAAACCAGCGCAAACCATCCGATCTTCATCGGCTTCATAGACACCATCTCCTATTTAGTGTTCATAGCCTTTGTCAGGGAGCACCTGCCCGTCCAAGAGAACGCCTTCCCGAGTTACCTCGCCGATCGCGGTGAACCGTACGCTGGGAGGCAGGGAATCGAGCCTCTGCTTGGGGACGGTGAATAACAGCTCATAGTCCTCGCCCCCATACAGAAGCGCGTCGCGCTGGCGACCAGATGGAACCGCAGCGGTAAACGCGGGGGCGACGGGGATTTTCGCGTACCTCACCGTGCATCCGACCTTGCTTTCTCGTGCGAGGAGATGCAGCGATCGTGCTAACCCATCTGAGATGTCGATCATGCTTGTGGCGTACGGAGCGAGCATCACTCCCCAGTTGATGCGGGGTGGAAAGGCGAAGAGCTTGTCAGCCTCGGCGGATGTACCCTTGTCGTAGAGCGCGAGAGCCGCCTGCGTACGGCCAAGCTCACCGGTGAGGCACACCACATCCCCAACACGCGCTCCACTGCGCCGCACTGGGTGTTTCGCCGCGCCGAGTGCACTGCTCACGAGCGTCAGTTCACTATGACGGTCGATGTCGCCGCCGACAAGCTCCGTTCCCACCGCCACGCAACAGGCGATCGCCCCGTCGAGCACTCTGCGGGTGAATCCCGCGTCAAGGTCGGGATCGCCGTGCGCAAGGACAACTCCGAGCGGCCGTGCGCCCATCGCTGCGAGATCGGAAAGGGATACCGCCACTGCCCGCCAGCCAATGACGTATGGACTAGTGCCGGACGGAAAGTCGGTCGCGCGATGGAGCATATCGGTTGTGAGGAGCAAGTTGGTGTTGCCGAATGGGATGACTGCAGCGTCATCTCCTGCGCGGGCGACCCGGTTTCGGATCATCGCGAGGATCTGCGATTCTCTCATTGTGTGCCGACCCATCTGTTCCTGTGGGCCGTGGGGATGCTTTCGACGTCCCTACGCTGGCATTACCCAGATCAGGTTCGAAGGGTCGAGGTTAAACCTCCTCTCAGCCCAGACATGGGCTCCCCTGACATGGTCTACTATACCTCCACAGGACATAGAGCGCAAGTAGAGTTACGGCAGCCTAGCGAGGCTTGCCTCTACCGCCTTTTTCTCCTGAGTGAGCATGTTAATCTCGTTGCGCAGCTTGCTGTATTCCTGCACGGTGATTGGCTTACCCGAATTAAGGCGGCTGTTGTCACGGGCGAGCTTGGAGGCGATCAGTTTAAGCGCTGTCTCGTAGTTCTTGTGTGCGCTCACCGTCAACCCGCGCGCTCGGTACAAGTCGCCGAGAGCGATGTAGCCACGTTCAAAGTTACGATGTGTCTTGACAAGTGTGGTAAGGATGGTTTCCGCTCGCGCGTAATCACCGGTGCGGATGGCGATGATCCCGTTCAGGTACTCCGCTTGCAGCGCCGTATCCGGCGACGGATGGGTGGACAGGAGAAAGTTGATGTTCTCCTGCGCGGCCTTCGTATCGCCAAGGTTGACAGCGAGATTGGCGATGTTGAGGTAGACCGGCTCGGTGACAAACCGGGTACGGCACCTCTCCAGGTCGGCGAGCGCCTGCTTATACTGACCCTCTTGGATCTCAGCCGTTGCCAGGTAGAAGTAGGTCTGGCGGGGGCAAAAATCGAGCTGGATGCTGCGCGTGAATGTGTCCGCTGCCAGATGCGCTTCGCCGAGTTGTAGCTCTTGCATTCCGGCCTGAAACAGGAAGTCGGCGGCGTAATCACGCACTGCGACTACGGATACGAACACGCAGAATGCGGCAACGACTAGGGCCGTCGCCGCCAACGGGGCGCGTTTGACGGTGACCGTGGTATGGACGGAATCGGTATACGCACGCGATGTGGCAATCCCGAGAATAGTGACGAGCACGAGGCTCGACGCCGGCAGGTGGGCGGGGAAACTGACCAACGCGTGCACGAGGAACGTGATTACACCACCGGTAAGCAGCAACAAATCAAACCGATCCGCTTCATTGCGGCTGCGATAAAGTGCAATCCACAACGAGTACGCAATCATACCGATTAAACCAACTACGCCGATGATCCCGAGGATCCCGAGCTCGGCTGCGGTCTGCACATAGTCATTATGCGCTTGGGCGGCGCGGGCGATGTAGAAGTTGTAATTCTTCCCTTGCGGGGTAGCGAGAAACTTCGCCTTGTACGGGAGGAAGTTAAGCTTGTAGTTTCCCAGTCCCACTCCGAGAATGGGATGAGCCTTAAACATCTCATATCCAACCCACCAGTCCCATGATCGCACCTTGCCCGAGTTCTGCGCCCACAGCCGCCCGATTAGCGACCCGCGCGTGGCGGACAAGCCAACCACAGAATTGAGTGGACCAGCCGGTGCCTCGAAGATAAACGTAATCGCGAGCACGACGAGAAGCGCGATTAGCCAACTCCGGTTGCGCCGCAGTGGTTCCACCGGGCGGAAAATCAACCACCCGATGATCACCCCGATCGCGGCGACGATAAGAGCCACTCTGATCCCGGTTTGGTTCACGAGCATCGCCATGCCGAAATTGAACGAAATGAGCAAAATCGCGATTGCCCGCAGAATGCGAGAGCGCAGCCGCACAATAAGAATAACGCTCGGGAACATGAGGTAGGCAAGGAAGCCCCCGAGGTAGTTGCGGTTTCCCATTGTAGAGATGATTTCACCTAGGCCATGCCCGCCGAACGCACCGCGCATCACTCCCAGGTACTGAAGCAACCCGTACAATGCGGTAAAGAACGCAGAGATCAATAGCGCATACAGGATTACCGTCACGTCGCGGCTGTCCCGCACCATGTTCGCCACGACGAGGTAGAACAAAACAAAGTACAGGAACACAGCGAGGCTTTGGATCACCACCAGACCGTTCACTGCGTTAATGAGCGATAGCAGTCCTACCAGGATAAGAAATCCCGCCGGGTAAGCGAGCCACGGAATGCGGATCTTCCACACGCCACGGCGTACCGCCCACGCTGCCCAGCCGATAAGAAGCCCGGAGACAAGGAGGAAGGCAAGGATCGATTTTCCATATCCGTACTCGGTCTCCCCCGGCCAGATGAACAATGGGAGGATGAACACGGCCGCGGCGATCGCGTACACGAAGATGCGCTCTATAGAGATATGTACGCGCTTTTCCGCGTTAACTTTTTTGCTTTTCTTAAGCCGCTTCTTT
>CAZTJW010000026.1:0-8390 GCA_964613775.1 uncultured Thermotogae bacterium | reverse complement strand
ATGAGTCAATCGGGAAGATCATCGCTGACGCCATGGAGGCAGTGGGGGAGGACGGGGTAATCACGGTCGAGGATTCAGACACGATCGACACCTACTATAAAGTCGTGGAAGGGATGCAGTTCGACCGTGCGTACATTTCCCCGTATTTCGTCACCGACCCGAAAAAGATGGAGGTCGCGCTCGAGGATCCGTACATCCTGATCACCGATCGTGAGCTGAAGAACGCGATCGACCTCGTCCCGCTTCTGGAGAAGGTTGCCCAGACCGGCAAGCCCATCCTGGTGATTGCCAAGGACGTGACCGGCGAGGCGCTGACCACGTTAGTCCTGAACAAGCTGAAGGGAACGCTCACCAGCTGTGCCGTGAAGGCACCCGGGTTCGGCGATCGGCGCAAGGCGATGCTCGAGGATATCGCTGTCCTCACCGGCGGTACGGTCGTTGCTGAGGATGCTGGGATGCAGATCAAGGACACCACCCTCGACATGCTCGGCCGCGCCGAACGGGTAAAGGTGGATCACGATAATACAACGATCATCAGTGGGAAGGGCTCAGCCGATGCGATCAAAGGACGCATCGAGCAGATTGACGCTCAGATCAAGACGACCACCTCTGATTACGACCGTGAGAAACTGGAGGAGCGCAAGGCGAAGCTCGCTGGTGGGGTAGCGGTGATCAAGGTCGGTGCACCGACTGAGACTGAACTCAACGAGAAAAAGCACCGCATGGAGGACGCGCTCGAGGCGACCAAGGCCGCTGTCGACGAAGGGACCCTCCCCGGTGGTGGGGTAGCTCTGATCAATGCGGCTAAGGCGCTCGACGACCTCAAGCTCGATGGTGACGAGCAGGTCGGGGTGAACATCCTGCGCAAGGCGATCGAGGCCCCGCTGCGCCAGTTGGCGGACAACGCCGGGTACGAGGGCGCAATCATTGTGGAGAAGGTCAAGGAGCAGAAGCCCGGAGTTGGGTTTGATGTAACCACTGGTCAATACCGCGACATGTTTGAGGCGGGAATCATCGACCCGAAAAAGGTCACGCGATCGGCACTGCAAAACGCAGTCTCAATCGCTGGCATGCTCTTAACGACCGACGCTTTGGTCGCAGAGATCAAGGATAAGGAAGAGACTCCACCTGCCCCGCAGCAGCAGCCGCCGATGTACTAACCTGAATTTGTCTTTCCCCCCTTCTCCAGCTACCATTCGAGTGAAGGGGGGTTTCTTTGGCTAAGCGGGGGAAAATTGGGTTGGCACTCGGCGGCGGAGGGGCGCGCGGGTTTGCTCACCTCGGAGTGTTAATTGCCCTGGAGGAGAACGGGATCCCGATTGACATCATCACCGGGACAAGCATGGGCGCGGTGGTTGGCGCAGCCAAAGCATTGGGGATGGATCTGAACAGGCTCTACGCCGTTGTCAGCCTCCTCGATTTAAATGAACTTCTCGGGGTGTCGGAGAGCACCAGTCGTGAGATCCAGCGCGCGATCGGGCGGGGAGTAGTTGAGTACGTGCGTAGAGAGGACCTGAAGGAAGAGACAACCCCGCCCGAGCGGCTGGCGCGCATGTACGAGCTGCTTTCCCTGTTTACCGCGAAGAAGGAGTTCTCCGATACGCAGGTCCCGTTCGCCACTGTGGCGGCCGATCTCCTTTCTGGCGAGCGCGTTATTCTGCGTGATGGGCCGATCTACCGTGCGGTGGCGGCGAGCTCTGCCGTTCCCGGTGTGTTCCATCCCGTTCGCCACCAGGGGAGATTTCTCATCGATGGAGGAATTATTGATAAGATCCCGATCGATGCGGCGATCGAGCTGGGAGCACAGACCGTTATTGCGGTCGACACCGGAGCGCCGTTCGCTAGTAGTGTCCGTACGAGCCTCGATGTCATGTTCCAAGCGCAGCGCATCACGTCACACGCGCTCACTTCCCTCCAACTCAACCGCGCGATGGAAAAGCTGTCCGGCCGGTTCCTCCTTCTCCATCCCAAGGTGGATATGATTACGATGCTCGCGTTCAGCAAACTTAGCCAGGCGGTGGATGCGGGCAAAAAGGAGGCTCAGGCACACATGGTAGAGATCCGCAGGTTGTGCGGCGTACGTCGCAAACGAAAGATCCCGGAGAGGGCGGGGTAGCCTCCCCGGGATGAATTGGGTTGGGCTACAGTTTTATTTACAGCAGGTTCATCCCCACTGATACCGTAAGATCTTTAGACCAACCGGTAGCCGTCGCTCCCTTGGAGAACCCAACCTGCAGGGAGATATCCGCCCCACCCACGTTGAACGCCACGGAGCCGGTGATCGACTGGCTATCCGTGGCCTGGCCACCCTGAGGCTGGACGCGCTGCAGTTGGTAGTTCAAGATGAGGTCCACGTCCTTGTTTAAGGCATAGTCATAGGCCGCATTCACCGTGAGGGTGTTATTCGCCGCGATGTCAAACGGACCGGAGAGGTTCGCGTGCAGTGTAAGCTGAGAGCCGGGCTGCGGAGCGAACGCCGCGTCTCCAGAGATCGTCACAAGGAGGTCCTGGGGCCCGCCGGTTGGATCAATGAGCTTGTAGCCCAAACCGGCCTGGATCGACCAGCCGCAGCTCACTTGGTCGTTAGTAGCACGGATATCATCCTCGATCGTCAGAATCGCGCGCGCGTCCAGGGTCACGCCTGCCTCCTTCTCAATGATCGGTTGGATCGCTGCGATGAGGTCCTTGATTGTTTTGTACTCTGCCTTCTTCCCGATCTCCTTGGCCAAGGCCATCACTGTATTGTCGGGTAACGGTTTGGAAATGGCCTTGAGCGCGAGAAGATCCTGCTCGATCTTCACCGCCTTGGCAAGCGGGGTGACATCGCTGAATCGACCGTACCCCGTGCCTATGCTCACGTTTGCCGCCGGCGAGGGTTGCCCGATGGTGTAGGACGCGTTAATCCCGCCGAACCCGAATATCGGATGCACGTCGCTCAGGTAATAGCGGAACGTTCCTGCCCCTTGCCCATGCCCACCCGCGGCGGTGAAGTTCGCCAGATCGAGCGTGCCTGTCCCAAATAACGTATAACCAAAGTCATGAGAGTCGAACAGTTGATTGTAGTTGATGGCGATCCGCCCGGAGTTGATATCGGCCGCCGGCGTAGCCGGATCGTCGAAATAATGGTAGTTCATGGCAAGCTTGAGGCTGGATAAGCTCGTCTGCGGCGCATGGTAGTCACACAGCGATAGCGGTGCCGCTATCCCCACCACTCCAATTGCCACCACTCCCAGTAAAACCAGTATCCACTTCATACTAACCACTCCTTTTTTGTGAAGGTTGTGTTTTAAGTGCGAATTTTATCAGATCATTGTCCCAATTATTTATGTGCTTGTCACCTTCCCTTGCCTCACGTAAAGCGTCGATAAGAGGATCGAGGTTCCCTTCCATGATCTCGCCCAGCTTGTACAACGTGAGGTTGATCCGATGGTCGGTGACCCGGTTTTGAGGGAAGTTATAGGTGCGGATCTTCTCGCTGCGATCGCCCGTGCCGATCTGAGCGCGGCGAGTTGCGGCGAGCTTCTCCTCCTTCTTGTGTTCGTACAGGTCTTTCAGCCGTGCGCGCAGTACGCGCATCGCCTGTGCCTTGTTCTTGTGCTGCGACTTCTCGTCCTGACAGCTTACCACAATGCCCGTCGGGATATGGGTGATGCGCACTGCAGAGTCGGTGGTGTTCACGCTCTGTCCACCAGGGCCGGTGGAGTGAAACGTGTCGATTCTAAGATCCTTGGGGTTAATCGTTACCTCCACTTCTTCGGCCTCGGGCAGGACGAAGACAGTAGCAGTCGATGTGTGAATGCGCCCAGCAGACTCCGTCTCCGGTACGCGCTGCACCCGATGTACCCCGGACTCGTAGCGAAACCGCCCGTACGCCCCCTTTCCTTCTACCGCGAACACGACCTGCTTGAACCCGCCGAGCGGGGTAGGATGAGAATCCATCAGCGTCAGCTTGAGCCCCTTCGCCTCGGCATAGCGCACGTACATACGAAGCAGATCTGCAGCAAACAGGCTCGACTCCTCCCCTCCCGCACCAGCACGGATCTCGACGATCGCGTTCTTTAAGTCGTTCGGATCAGGGGGGATGAGGAGAAGATGGAGCTTGCGCTCCAGGGCCTTTTGCTTATCCCGATCAGCGACGATTGCCGCGGCAAGCTCATCGTACAGGTCACCTCCTTCTTCTAGCATCTGTTCTTCCTCGGCTATTGCCTCGGTGAGGCGTTCCCACTCTTCCCCAACCGCGATCACCTGCCGCAGGTGCGCGTAGCGCTGCGCGAGCTCGCGATAGGAGGATTGATTAGCGATCAACTGCGGATCGCTCAGCTTTGCTCCCAGGGCGCGATACTCCGCGCGTGCATTTTCCAAGTGGTCCTTTATTCCTGATTTATCCATTTCGGAAGAAAGCTAGCGCACAAGCCTGATCATTTCAACCCACCCACAGCGATAATTTGGCGCAGGGACCGGTTCTCTTCGAGAAGATAAGCAACCTGTGCCTCCTTGTCCGCTACCCGAACACGCAACTCGCGAATAATGGCGTCCTTCTTCATTGCCTTCTCTTCTTTGCACGCAGCAACCACGCGGCGCAGGTACTTCACCTCTTCAGCAAGCGCTCGTTCCAAATCGCAGGCAAAATCAATCTCATCGAGCGACGCCTGTGGTATGAGTTTCTCCATGAACCCACCACTGTTCATAGCCCTATCTTCCCCACATGGCCGGGTAATTGAAAGGACACATGGCCAAACAGGGATGGAATTATCCACCACACACATCGGAACCGCGGGTGCCGCGCATGTCGTCAGAAACTCTGCCTACAGCTTGATCTCGATCTTCGCCTGCGCCTTTACCTTGGCAAACCAGTCGTTCCAGATCTTATCCTGTGCTTGCTTGAGCAAAGCGTCATGGATTTTATCGTGCACCTGGGCGAGCGGAGCAACGTTTCCCTTGGCATCGGTGTAATCCTTTTTGTGTGCTGTGTAGTACGCGCTGATCTCATCCTCGCTTACCGTCGCGTCGCCGACGATGCGATCGCGCAGGCCCTGCACACGGAGCTGCTCACGGAAGCTCGTATGCAAGCTAGCTTTGTACTCATCGATGGAAGAGCCCTGTCGTTTGAGGATTTCATCGATCTGATCGAGGGTGAGTTTGTTCTGCTGCATGATCTGATTCAACTGATCGGTAACCTGCTGATCGACCTTGCTCTCGTCGACCGGGATCTTGAGTGCGGTGGCCTGCTGTACCAACAACCGGTAAGTGATGATCTGATCGAGGACGGCGCGCTGGTACCGGTCGATGAACGCCTTCCCCTCCTTGGTGGTAAACAAGATCTCTACGAACAGGTAATGCTGAGAAAGGAGCGACTGCATGATCTGGGTGATCTGCGCCGCGTTGTTTACCGTGGCCTTGGTGATCACCTCACCGTTTACGATCGCCGCGACCGTCCCCGAGCTGGTCTGCGTAGCATCCTGAGCGAACATGACCCCGCCCGCTATTCCAATCAACACCAAAACCAAGATAGTTAAGCGTTTCAATCAACGCCTCCTTATAAAACTTTGATGGGTTTATCCTCCATCATTCACTGCCGTGTTTCAAGCTAGGCGGGCGATTATGCGGTGATAGTAAAGGCTCATTAAGCTTGCTAGAGGGGCATTAAAGGTTTAAGCGAAGCTGGTCCTTATGCTGCAATTTGATGTGTCGCGTCATTGTCACCGTGGAAACAACGTCGCACGCAGGTTGCGACGCTACAGAATCTTTCGTAGCGTCGGGTTTTATGCCCGACGTTGTTCTTTCGTCGCACACCTGTCTGCGTGCGGGCACGCACAGGCACGCAGGTTGCGACGCTACAAAAACGATGTAACGTTGGGGCACCTCCCCGACGTCCTCCATCGCAGAGTTTATGCAGTCAAGACAAACCCCGAATTGATTCACCTGTGGCGAATCTCCCCCACCTGCAGGAGACAGGGCTTTCTTCCCCTTAAGCAAGCTACGGGGTATCCAACAGAGGTCGTTTATGAATTTATCAGCGATCCTCAAACAATCCTTGGCTCAGTTCGCGAAAGCTGCGGATAAAGTTCTCAACAAACTCGTCCTTGGGATTGCGTTGGAGCTCGTGTGGCGAACTGACCTGAACAAACTTTCCATCCCGCATCACCGCGATCCGGTCGGCGAGGGAGAACGCTTCGGCCAGGTCGTGCGTGACGTAGATCGTCGTCACCCCGAGCTCTTTGTGCAGCCGCTTGACCTCACTGCGTGCGGCAAGGCGGCTTTGTGGGTCGAGGTTGGAGAGCGGTTCATCCATGAGCAGCACGCGCGGCGGGAGGGAAAGCGCCCTTCCGACTGCCACTTTCTGTTTTTGCCCGGCGGAAAGCTCGCCCGGACGGCGGGGAAAGAGTTCCCTCCCAATTCGCAATCTTCCCGCGATCGATCCCACTAATTCCCTAATCCGAGAAGATGGCACCTTGCGCAGCTTAAGCGGAAACCCGAGGTTGGAAAATCGGCGGGGGTCGAATACCCTGAGATGCGGATACAGAGCGAAGTCCTGGAACACCATGCGTACCCGCCTCTCACTTGGGGAAAGGTGGTTGATAACCTTGCCGTCGAACCGGATCTCCCCGGAATCGGGACGAATCAGCCCGGCGATCAGGCGCAGAAGCGTCGTCTTGCCACATCCGGTTGGTCCAACGACCACAAACAACTCCCCCCAAGTGATCGTTACAGTGAGATGATCCACCCCGATCACCTTGCCGAACCGCTTGGTCAAGCCGTCAATCGCAATCTCGGTCACAATATGAGTATAGAGCCGTGGGCGAAAGATATGCAAGGTGTAAGCAAACTTTTGGTAGAATCAATACGTACAGGTTTAGAAGGAGGTCAAATGAAAGGAGTCATCCTGTGCGCCGGTGAAGGGACGCGCCTGCGTCCGCTCACCTATTCGCTTCCCAAACACCTCATCCCGATCGCCAATCGACCGGTGATCGAGCACATCCTGGCGACACTGCGCGCCGCTGGGATCACCAATGTCGGAATCGTTGTCGGCCCGAACACGCAGCGGACCTTTCAGGACGCCCTGGGGGACGGCTCACGCCTCGGGGTGCGCATTACTTACGTCGTCCAAGAAAACCCGCGCGGCCTCGCCCATGCCGTCACGTGTGCGCACGGGTTCGTCGGAGATGACCCGTTCCTCCTCTACCTTGGGGATAACCTCCTCGAACAGGGGGTGAACGGGCCAGTGAAGAAGTTCAAGGACTCCGATGCCGATGCGGTGGTCGCTCTCTATCCCGTATCCGATCCCTCCCGGTTCGGCGTGGCCCAGGTGGACGGGGATAGGATCGTCAAACTTGTGGAGAAGCCGGCTAGGCCGGTGAGCAACCTGGCGGTGGTAGGGGCGTACGTGTTCAACGCGCATATCTTCTCCGCGATTTCCCGCATTCGCCCGTCCGCCCGGGGGGAGCTTGAGATCACCGATGCGATCCAGCGCCTCATCGATGACGGCATGCGGGTCGTCCCGTACCAAGTCTCCGGGTGGTGGCGGGACGTGGGAAGGCCGCCCGAGCTCCTCGCGGCGAATGCGCAGCTCCTCGGCGAGATCTCAACGCAAATCGACGGCGAAATCGCACGCGACTGTGCTGTTACCGGGGAGGCAGTCGTGGGGCCGCGGTCGCGGGTCAGAAACTCAACCCTGATCGGCCCGGTGATGATCGGAAATGGAGTAACCTGCTCCGACTCCAAAATTGGTCCCAACGTGTCGATCGGGGATGAAGTGATCATCAAGGATGCGGTGGTGCGGGACAGCATCATCCTCACCGGAGCGGAGGTGGACGGGGTGTCAGTAGCGGATTCCCTCATCGGTCGCGGTACGATCGTAAAAAAGTCACACACTAAACGAGGACACAGTCTGCTGCTTGGCGACCACTGTCGCGTCGAGCTGCGCGGCGATTGAACCGTTTTCCCTCCCAGAGTACTAACCTATGGAAGGAGGGGCGGGCGGTGTTGGATGTGGTATTGGACAAGACACCCGCGCTCCTGCGCGGATTGCGGGACATCATGTACTCACGGGAATCAGCGGAAAATATGGCTGATGCGGTGGCAACGTTCTACAAAAAGCTTGTCGACGCTGGCATCCCCAAGGAAGGGGTACTGGATATGGCGGGCAGCTACATGATCAATCTGTGCGACCTTGTCGGTGAAGGAATGAACTTCAGGCGTCACAACAAACACGACAACGAGGAGGAAGACTGAGCCGGTTTCTAAAGTGGGTGAGGATTGCATTCGCGTCCTCACCCGCATCGGGTTGTTTGGGATCGGCTTCATAGAAGACCTCCGTCGGATACCCTGTAGCTCTCTTAAGGGGAGGAAAGCCCTGCCTCTACCTGGCGGTAGACAGGTGCGGCAGGCAG
>CAZTJW010000025.1:0-8484 GCA_964613775.1 uncultured Thermotogae bacterium | reverse complement strand
TTTCCTCCCCTTAAGCTCGCTACGGGGCATCCAACGGAGGTCTTTTATGAAGAATAAGTCTTATGATCTCATCCTTGCTCTGATTTTACGTTCTGTTCCAGATATGCCTCGATGAACGGGGTGATCTCCCCGTCCAGGACTGCATCGACGTTGCCTGTCTCGACCCCGGTGCGGTGATCCTTCACCATTTGATAGGGGTGAAGCACGTAGGAACGGATCTGGCTTCCCCATTCGATCTTATTCAATGTTCCTTGCAGCTCTTCGAGTTTTTTCGCCTGCTGCTCGTGCATCAACGCGGCAAGCCGCGCTCGCAGGACCCGCATCGCCGCCTCTTTATTCTGGTGCTGGTTGCGCTCATTCTGACACGATACGACGATGCCGGTTGGCAGATGGGTGATGCGCACTGCGGAGTCGGTAGTATTCACGCTCTGTCCGCCTGGTCCGGTGGAGCGAAACGTGTCGATTCTAAGGTCCTTGGGATCAATCTTGACCTCGCCCTCCTCCTCGATCACCGGGATCACGTTCACCGCGGCGAACGAGGTGTGGCGGCGGTGGGCAGCGTCGAACGGGGAAAGGCGCACGAGGCGGTGCACTCCCTTCTCCCCTTTAAGCTTCCCGTAGGCATAATGCCCCTTGATCTCTAGTGTCGCGCTTCTGATCCCGGCTTCCTCGCCCGGGCTCACCTCGAGTAGGTTCGCCTTGAACCCGGCTCGCTCGCAGAACCGCCCGTACATGCGCAGAAGCATCTGCGCCCAGTCCTGCGAGTCCGTCCCACCAGCGCCGGCGTTGATCGATAGATAACAGTCGGAAAGGTCGTATGGATCGGAAAAAGTGAGCTCGATCGTAATGGCATGAATCTCCTGTTCAAGGGCATTCGCCCGGACCTCGAGCTGCGCTAACTCCTGGGAATCCTCCGATTCAACGGCCATCTGGTGAAGAATCTCAATCTCCTCGATCTCCTCTTCTAGGCGTTGATAACGGGAAAGAAGCGATCTTGCCTGTTCGAGCCTTCGCGACACCTCGGTGGCATGGGCACGATCCTCCCAGAACCCTGGGGCGGCGATCTCTCGTTCTAGCGTTTTGATCTCAGCTTTCAGTCTGGCAGGGTCAAAGGTGATCACCGATCTTCCCGATCAATTTGCGTAAATTCGTGATTTTCCCCTCGTCCATGTGCATCCCTTTAAACTTGAGACTCAGCCAGGCCCAGCTTCCCGAGGAATTCTTCCGCCTTGCGCAGCACCTGACGGGTGTCATCGTAGGTCAATGTGGTAAGGGCAGTTTCGTAGTCGGCCCAACGCCAATCGACATGCTCGTGGGAGAGCACAACATCCTGATGTTTGGTCCGCCCGAGGAAGTAAACGACGTCCTTATCCACCGGGGTACCGCTGCGCGAGAACCGATACCGGCTCACCGCACGGAAACCAGGGACAATCTTGATATCCGAGATTCCGGTCTCCTCCTGTGTCTCGCGCAGCGCTGCCCGTCCATCGCTTTCGCCCTCCTCAATATGGCCTTTGGGAAAACTCCAGTGGCCGCCATTTCGGTGACGGAGGATGAGGTAGCGCCGTTTGTCACCGTCAGAAAAGATGACGATCCCGGCACAGTGTTCCTGTACACGTTTAGCTGATCTCGATTTCGTGACCATCCTTGTCGAACAGGCGTGGGTAGAGGGCAAGGCTGCGCAGCTCCCGCAGCAGCACCTTGAACGACTCCGGCAGCCCGGGCTTGGGAAACTCCTCCCCCTTGAGGATCGCCTTGTACAACTGGATCCGCCCGCGCGTATCGTCCGACTTCACGGTGAGCATCTCCTGCAATAGGGCGGATGCCCCGTACGCTTCTAAGGCCCATACCTCCATCTCTCCGAGACGCTGGCCACCGAACTGCGCCTTCCCTCCAAGTGGCTGTTGCGTGATCAGCGCATACGGACCAGTTGACCGTGCGTGGATCTTCTCGTCAGCGATGTGCTCAAGCTTGATGATGTACATGTACCCCGCAGTGATCGGGCGCGCGAACGGTTCGCCGGTACGACCATCGCGCAGGATCACCTTTCCATCGTAATTGTCACCGTCGGCGATCCCGGCCTTCTTCCGTTCTTCATGAAGACCGTTTAGGATCTCGCCTTCCTGCGCGCCGTCGAATATCGGGGTAGCAACGTACTCCCCGCGCAACTTGGCGAGCCAGCCGAGGCTCGTCTCAAAGATCTGCCCCAGGTTCATGCGCGAGGGAACCCCCATCGGATCGAGGACGATATCGACCGGCGTTCCATCGGGGAGGAACGGCATCTCCTCCACCGGACGAATCGTGGAGATGCATCCCTTGTTTCCGTGGCGACCGGACAACTTGTCCCCGACGGAGATCGTCTTTCGCTGGGCGACGAACACCTTCACCAGTTCGTTTACCCCAGCGTCGAGCTCATCCCCGGCCCCGCGCGAGAACTTCTTTACCTTGATTACCTTCGCCGTCCCCGACACCGGTGGCATGCGTAGGGACGTGTTCTTCACGTTGCGTGCCCGTTCCCCAAAGATGGAGCGGAATATCTTCTCCTCCGGAGTTGGCTCGGACTCGCCTTTAGGAGTGATCTTTCCCACCAGGATGTCTCCGGTGCGGACTACCGTCCCCACACGCACTATTCCGTCCTCATCCAGGTTCTTCAGGTCTTCCTTGGAAATGTTCGGGATGTCGGCGGTGATCTCCTCCGGGCCAAGCTTCGTCTCCTCGGCCTTGACCTCGAACTCCTCAATGTGGATCGAATCGAGCAGGTTCTCCCGCACGAGGCGTTCGGAGATGACGACTGCGTCTTCGTAGTTGTACCCCTCATACGGCATGATCGCTACGATAAGGTTCCGTCCGAGCGCAAGCTCTCCCATGTCGCTCGATGGCCCATCGGCGAGGAGGTCACCCTTTTTCACTTTGTCCCCCGCGTGCACGACCGGGCGGTGGTGAAGGATCGTGTCCTGGTTGGAGCGCTCAAAATTGACGAGCGGATATACCTTCTTCTTTCGCCCGTGCTTGACCACAATCTGGCGGGCATCAACCTCAACCACCTTGCTATCCTCCTCGGCGACGAGGAGCATTCCCGAGTCCATCGCTGCTTGAAACTCCAGACCGGTCCCGACAAGCGGCGCCTCCGGCCGCAAAAGCGGCACTGCTTGGCGCTGCATGTTCGCTCCCATCAAAGCGCGGTTGGAGTCGTCGTGCTCCAAAAATGGAATGAGAGCGGCTGACACCCCAACGAGCGCCTTGGGCGACACCCCGATGAAATCGACCTCATGCGGGGGTACAAGCCTGACCTCTTCACGTCCGGTGCGCACCTCAACGCGCTCCCCAAGGATGTTTCCATCCTCGTCGACCGTCGTAGTCGCTGGGGTGATCTTGTAGCGCTCCTCCTCGTCGGCCATCATGTAGACAATCTCATTGGTCACCTTCCCGTCCACCACTTTTCGATACGGTGTCACGAGAAACCCATATTCGTTCACGCGCGCGTACACGGCAAGGGACGTAATCAGCCCAATGTTCTGGCCCTCTGGAGTCTCGATCGGGCAAATGCGCCCGTAGTGCGACGAGTGGACATCGCGTACCTCAATCTTTGCCCGCCGCTTGGTCAAGCCTCCCCCGAGCGCATTCAACCGCCGCTTGTGCGTGAGCGCGGTAAGAGGATTGGTCTGCTCAAGGAACTGGGAGAACCGGCCTGTATAGAAGAGCTGGTTGATCGCTCCCTGCACGGTGCGGGTAGAGATTAACCGGCGGATCGTGTCCTTATCGTCAAGGGCGTACTTGGATAGTTTATCCCGCGCGATGCGTGCCATGCGTGCAAGGCCGGTGCGAAGCGCGTTCTCCGCGAGTTCACCGGGGAGACGCACCCGTTTATTCGCCAGGTGATCCTTCTCGTCAATCAGGGAGGGATCCTCCGGGACCCGCAGCAGGACCTTGATCGTGCGTACGATGTCCGCGGGGTAGAGAACCGGTTTTTTGAGCTGCAATCCGAGCTTGCGGTTTACCTTGAACCGTCCCACCTCGGACAGGTGATAGCTCGCTGGATGGAAGTATAGGTTTTCGAAGTACTCCCCCATCTGGGCAAGGGAAGCCCGGTCGGATGGACGCAGGCGATGATACACGGTACGCACCGCGTCCTCCTGGGTCATCACCTGGTCGCTGTCAAGTGTCTTTTGGACATAACGGTCCACAAGGCGAATCGATCCGAGCCCTGCTTTCTCCAACACGGGAAGGTGCTCCTTCTGCAGCTGTTCGCCGGCGGCAAGGAGGAGCTCTTCTCCCTTTCGCACATCCATTGCTGCACGATAGCCAACGTAAGGCTCTAGTTTCTCTGCGGTAACCGGTGCAACTTCAAAGCTGTAATAGCGGCGGATCCATGCCTCGTTAAACCCGAGCGCCTTGAGAAGGGTTGTAGCGAGCACCTTCCCCTTGCGGTCAAGGTTCGCCCGCAAGAGCCCACGGCGTGTGTCGAGGACGATCTCCAGCCATGCCCCAAGTTCGGGCAGAATGTGTCCGATGTACTGGTTTTTCTCCTCGTTTAGGAAGTATATTCCGGGTGAGCGCGTGAGCTCGTTCACGAGCGCGTTGTCGGAGCCGTTAATGATGAACGTGCCGCGATTGGTCATCATCGGGAAGTCCCCGATGTACAGCTCGGTTTCCTGAATCAGCTTGTCCCCTTGGAAAAGGCGCGCGGTCACCCGCAACGGACGTGAGTACGTGAGATCGCGATCCTTACACTCCCGCTCGGAGTTACGCGGCTCCCCCAGGTACGGATCGGCGAACTCCAGCCGTAGCCCATCTTTGCGGTGTCCTTCGATTGGAGAGATGTCATCAAATGCCCTGTTTATCCCTTCATCGATAAACCGCTGAAATGAGTCCCGCACGTCTTTTAACAGGTACGGAGGTGGAAGGATCTCTTTGATTCGTCCATAAAAGCGCCGCTTACGATACTTCATACTCTCCCCCAAACAAAGCGCACTGCCTCAAGGCAACAAAACCCTAAGGCAGATCGCAACGAAAACCGATGGAAACGCAGGGATTACTGCTTGAGTTCGACTTCAGCTCCCGCCGCCTCCAATTTCTCCTTGAGGCTCGCCGCTTCTTCCGGCTCGACCCCTTCCTTGATCGCAGCCGGAAGGTTGTCGATGAGCTCCTTGCACTCCTTCAGGCCCTTACCGGTGATCTCCTTGATAACCTTGATGACCTGAATCTTCTTCTGGCCCGGGTTGGTGAGCATGACCTTGTACGTCTCAGGCGCGGCCTCGCCCCCCTCGTTTCCGGCAGCACCAGGAGAGGCAGCAACTGCCACTGGAGCAGCCATCGCTGCGGAGACATTGAATCGCTTCTCGATCATCTCCACCAGATCGGCCAGGTCCTTCACGGACATATTCTCGACTTCCTGAAGGATCTCCTCTTTACCCATCATTCCTCCTTCTTTTGTTCTTCACGTTTAATTCTGACTTCGTTGAGCACAATTGCGAGCTCACGGATCTTCGCTTTAAGGACCACCGCCAGGGCACGCATCGGGCTCTCGAGGAGCATCGCCAATTTGGCGAGTAGCTCCTCGCGCGACGGCAAACTCGCATACCGCTCGATCTCGCCCTCGCGGATAACTTCACCCTCGAATATGCCCCCTTTGAGGCTGTAGCGAGGGGTGTACGCCTTGCGGCATTCGGCGGATAGCTTAAATGCCAGCACAGGGTCGTCGTACCCAAGGGCAACTCCGACCGGTCCGGAAAAGAGCTCGGCCAAACCGTTTAGACCGGCCTGCTGCGCCGCAATTCGTGCCAGTGTGTCCTTGACCACGCGGAACTCCAGTCCGTTTTTGGTGAACCGCTCACGCAGCTTTACCATCTCATTCGCCGTCAGTCCACGGTAATCGGCCAGGACCAACGAGCTCGCCCGTGCGAACATCTCCTTTAATTGATTTACTTCCTCGATCTTTGCTTGCGTCGGCATGTTTCGCTCCTACCCTTCCTCTTCCGCCGCTTGCATCAATTCCCCAAGATCGATGGCGATTCCCGGCCCCATCGTCGAGGAAATTACCACTTTCTCGATGTAGCGTCCTTTCACGCCTTCCTCAGGGCGACGGTCAAGCACGCTGTGCACGAATGTGATCAGGTTACCCCGCAGGGCGGGAGCATCGAACGATGTCTTGCCAAAGATGGAGTGGATTACCCCGTGCCGGTCGGTGCGAAACTCGACCATCCCCTTCTTGAGCTCCCCGATCACCTTACCAATGTCTTTGGTGACAGTTCCCGTCTTCGGGCTCGGCATCAACCCGCGCGGGCCCAGGATCTTCCCGAGTTTCCCCACAACGGGCATCATATCCGGGGTGGCGACAACCTTGTCGAAATCAAGCCATCCATCCCTGATCTTCTTCGCCATGTCCTCCCCGCCAACGTAGTCGGCGCCTGCCTGTTCAGCCTGCGTCTGAGCGTCTCCCTTGGCGAACGCGAGGACGCGCACCGTCTTTCCCGTCCCGTGCGGAAGGCTACACGTCCCACGCACGATCGTCTGGCTCGGCTTGATCCCGAGGTTGATCGTGATCTCCGCAGTCTCGTCGAACCCCGCCGTGGCGGCAGCCTTCATCTTCTCGATCGCCTCGTCGATCCCGTAGGTGCGCTGCCGCTCGATCAGAGCGGCGGCCGTCGCGTAACGCTTTCCGTGTTTCACGACTCAACCACCTCGACTCCCATGTTCTTTGCCGTCCCCTTGATGATCTCGATCGCCGATTCGAGCTTATACGTATTCAAATCAGGGAGCTTGCGTTCGGCAATTCGCTTGACCTGCTCAGTCGAGATCTTAGCGACCTTCACCCGATTCGGCTCCGGAGAGCCAGATTTTATCCCCGCTGCCATTTTAATCAACTCCGCTGCCGGTGGTTGTTTGAGCACGAAACTGAACGTGCGATCCATGTACACCGAGATGACGACCGGGATAATCACTCCCGGGGTCTCGTTCTTCGTCGCCTCGTTGAACTTCTTGCAAAAGTCCATGATGTTCAGCTTGTGTTCCCCTAACGCCGGACCGACCGGAGGGGCCGGGGTCGCCTGCCCCGCCGGGATCTGCAGGTTTATCTTCGCGATCGCGTTCTTAGCCATCCTAACCTCCTATTCCAGACTACAACTTTTCAATCCCTTCAAACCCGAGCTTCACCGGCGTCTCCCGCCCAAAGATCTTCACCATCACCGTCACTTCCTCAGCCTCCTTGTCGATCTCCTTAATCTCCCCGGTGAAGTCGGCAAACGGGCCCTCTGCGATCTCCACTACCTCGCCGACGTTGAAGTCGACCTCGATCTTCGGTTCACCAGCCGCGACCGGGACCTCAAGCAAGCCCGCCTTGCGCTTGATCAGTCGCATCTCCGGTCCCTCGATCGGCACCGGTTTGAACCGGGAACCGACGTAGCGCACCGCACCACGGATTCCGTTGATCAACTCCATCATCTGCTCTTCCTCAAGGCCCATGCGGGCGAACACGTATCCCGGAAAGATGCGCCGTTTCTCGATGCGCTGGATTGTGACTACCCGCTTGTCCTTGTACTCCTTCACCTTCAATAGCCCGGTAGCACGGCTCGTGATTTGATCCTCATACTCGATCAAATCACCCTTCTTAAGGGATGCCCCTTCCTTCACCTTGGCCAGGACCTTCTCCGGGATGATGCGGGTCTTCGTTTTTCCATTTGCGTACTTGAACGTCACCCGCCGCACCTTGTCCCGCAGCACGATCTTCCCCTTATTCGCCACAACGTACCGCTCATCGGAATCGATGGTTAGCGGGACGCCGTTTCTGATCTTTTCCCCCACCCGGATATCCCGGCGGATCTTCTTGTCCACCGGAATGAGGTATACCTCCTCATTGCGGTTCGTCATCTCGACGATCGCCCGCTGCAGTGGCTCCACACTGATGACCTTCGCGTTCTTTTCCATGTGGCGCGGCGGCTTGCGTGCGATCACATCCCCACGCGAGATCCGCTCATTTGGCTTTACTACAAGGTCATACTCGTAAGGAATGCGGTATTCAGTCCCCGTTCCCCGCCGACTACGGGATGTGATTACCTCCTCCACCGGGACGAGAAAGAACGTGTCCTCGCCATCAACGTGAAACAGCTCAAACGCCTTCTCCCAGCCTAGTTTGTATACCCGCTCGTTCAAGTCTTCTTTGACCTTTAGCTCCGAGCCAGCATAGGTCTGAATGGCGTACCACTTTTTCATGCGCATAATTTACTAGCGGACGAGCACCCTGAGGATGGCCTCGATAACCGTGTCCACTCCCCAGATATAGAGGGTGAGAACGAACACAAGCAAAAGGACCAAAATAGTTAGCGAGATGACCTCCCGGCGCGTTGGCCAGGTTACCCGGTGGACCTCATTGCGGACCCCCTTCAGATAGTTTCTTAGCTTCTCAACCATCCACTCTCTCCTTAAGTTCTAGTTCTACCAGGCCCGGGAGGACTCGAACCCCCAGCCTTCCGATTTGGAGTCGGACGC
>CAZTJW010000024.1:0-8520 GCA_964613775.1 uncultured Thermotogae bacterium | reverse complement strand
ACCAATATCGACTTCTCCGAGGATGTGGAAGCTCGCTTCCGCGCGTACGGCTGGCACACGCAGTTTGTCGCAGACGGAAACGACCTACAGGCAATCGATTCCGCGATTGCGACAGCAAAGGCAGAAACCGATCGACCATCCCTGATTCGCGTCCACACAGTGATCGGGTATGGAGCACCACACAAGCAGGGGACGTTCAAAGTGCATGGCTCACCGCTCGGCGAGGAGGAGCTCGCCGCGACTAAGCGCGCCCTCGGCTGGCCGACCGAACCGATGTTCTACATCCCGGACGATGTGCGCGCCCGTTTCTCCATGCTCAAGGATAGGGGTGCACAACTGCGGCGGGAATGGGAAGAAAAGTTCAACCGGTATGCGGCGGCGTACCCCAATCTCGGGGCGGAGCTCTCTCGCCGGATGCAAGGGAAGCTTCCGGATGGATGGAACGAGAACCTTCCCCTGTTCTCGCCCGATCCCAACGGCATCGCCACTCGCAAGGCGGCGGGCACTGTCATGCGGTCGCTTGCGGCGCGCGTTCCTGAACTTGTCGGTGGTTCGGCCGACCTTGATCCGTCCACTCACACTGCTCTCACCGGTGAGGGGGACTTTGAACCACCCGGTCTCCCTCACGCCGACGCACAGGGAACGGCCGGAGGAGCGTGGGGCTACTCCGGGCGAAACATCCACTTTGGGGTGCGTGAACACGCGATGGGGGCGATTGCCAACGGCCTTGCCTATCATGGCGGGTTCATCCCGTACACAGCCACGTTCACCGTGTTCTCCGACTACATGCGCCCTCCGATCCGCATCGCCGCGATGAGTAAGCTGCGTACGATCTTCGTGTTCACCCACGATTCGATCGGGGTAGGGGAGGACGGCCCGACCCATCAGCCAGTGGAACAGGTGATGAGCCTGCGATTGATCCCTAACCTCACTGTAATCCGCCCCGCGGACGCGAATGAGGCGCGGGTCGCGTGGGAAGTAGCGGTGGAGAACACATCCGGTCCCACTGCTCTCATTTTCACGCGCCAGACCGTCCCCGTGCTCGATCGGGCTGCTCTCGCTCCGGCGGACGGGCTAAAAAATGGCGGGTACATCCTATGGGAGGCAGGCAATCCGCAGGTAATTTTGATTGGAAGCGGCTCCGAGGTACAGATCGCCCTCGGGGCCGGTAAGAGGCTAGCAAGTGAGGGGATCGGGGCCCGCGTCGTTTCGTTTCCGAGCTTCGAGCTCTTCGAGCGACAATCCCAGGACTATCGCGATTCCGTGCTCCCGCCGCACGTCAACGCCCGCATTGCGGTGGAAGCGGGGGTGTCACTTGGCTGGGAGAGATACGTCGGAAGGGAAGGGAAGATCGTCGGGGTCGATCGGTTCGGGGCGAGCGCCCCTGGGGCGATGGTGCTAGAGAAGTACGGGATCACTGTGGAACACGTCGTGCAGGAAGCAAGAAGGCTCCTCTCTCAGGATTAGAGCTTTGGGATCTCCTCTAATCTCCCCTGGCTGAGGATCGTAACCAATGCATCAATCGCCACGGTTACGGACGGGGAGAGCCCCTCTCCCAGGGAGAGATCCTGCGGTTCCACCCCGATAAGTACGATCTGGTCTGCCGCCTCGGCAAGCTGAGAGATCAAAAACGAGAGCGGAAGCCCATGTGTGGACCCGAGCATCCGATTGGTCTTACCCAGGGGGAGACGGCGGATGCTTCCCGGAGAAAGGCCCATGTGCGCTGCATCGACGATCACAAGAAGCTCAGGATGAATCTCCCTGACCTGACCCGTGACGTTCTCCGGCACACTGCCGGCGTCGATCGTCTCCCAATCCATCCCACGCAACCGCTCCGCGATAGTTGGGCCAATGCCGTCGTCGCGGGATAATCTGTTTCCTACCCCAATGATGAGCCGCGTCATCGCTCGGTAAGGGTGCGATAACGCCCAATCTCACGATACCGGGCGTAACGCGCCTGCAAGAGCCCGTCGATTGGGATTTTCTCTAGATCGCTCAGATTGCGAAGGAGCGCGTCTTTCAGCGCTTCAGCCGTTTTTTGGGGGTCCTTGTGCGCTCCGCCGAGCGGTTCAGGGATCACCTCATCGATCACTCCGAGCTCGTGCAGCCGGGGCGCACTCAGATTGAGCGCAGCCGCCGCCTCCTTCACCCGCTCCTTATCCTTCCACAGGATCGCCGCTGCCCCCTCCGGACTGATCACTGAGTAAATTGCATTTTCCAGCATCAGAACCCGATCGGCGAGCCCGATCGCGATCGCTCCACCCGAGCCTCCCTCCCCGATCACCGCAGCAACGATCGGAGTCCGCAACTTGGCCATCGTGAGAAGGTTCACCGCGATTGCCCCGCCGATGTTGCCCTCCTCCGATTCGAGTCCGGGGTAGGCTCCTGGGGTGTCAATCAAGGTGATCACCGGGAACGAGAAACGTTCCGCGAGTTTCATGACCCGCCGCGCTTTGCGGTAGCCCTGCGGACGCGGCATCCCAAAATTCCGCAGTTTATTCTCCTCCATCGACCGGCCCTTCTGCTGTCCGATCACCACAACCGTTCTTCCAGTAAGCTTCCCGAGCCCGGCGATCATTGCCGGATCGTCCCCGGCGAGGCGGTCGCCGTGAAGCTCGTAGAAATCGGCGAAGATCATTCCGATGTAATCCAGGGCGTGGGGGCGTTCCCCATGGCGGGCGAGCTTTACCCGCTCCCATTCAGAGAGGTTGCTGTAGAGCTCCTTGCGTAGGGCGATGAGCTTCTTTTCCAAACGCGCGATCTCGGACGATAGATCAATCCCATCGGTCTTATTGAGCTCGCGCAGCTCCTTGATCTTCGTCTCTAACATGTCCAGCGTCCGTTCGTCGCTCATCCCACCTCCACAAAAAACGAGAGGAGTTTCCCCAGTTCCTCTTTGAGGTCCTCCCGGGGCACCACCCGATCGATCGCTCCGTGGGCAAGAGCGAATGAGTCGGTCTGAAAGTTTTCCGGAAGCTTTTCTGCGATCGTATCCTTGATCACCCTGCGCCCGGCGAACCCGATCGTCGCCCCTTTCTCAGCGATGATTACATCACCGAGGCTCGCGATCGACGCCAGAACCCCGCCGGTCGTCGGATAGGTCATGACCGAGATAAACGGTACCCTCGCTTCTGCAAGGCGCGCCCGTACCGCTACCACCTTTGCCATCTGCATCAGGGAAAAGATTCCCTCCTGCACCCGTGCCCCACCGGATGATGAGACAAGGACGAACGGGGCACGTCTTTTGATCGCCTCCTCCATCCCGTGGCAGATCTGCTCTCCCATCACCGAGCCCATGCTCCCACCGATGAACTGGAACTCCATCACCCCAATGATAATTGGAATCTCTGATACCGTTGCGCTTCCGAGGATAATCGCGCTTGCCAAACCCGTCTTTTCCTGCGCTTCTTCAATCCGCTTTGGGTAGGGCTTGGTATCGGTGAACGCGAGTGGATCGTCGTCCATGATCGGCTCCGAGATGTCGACAAATGACCCTTTATCGACAAGGGACTCCACCCGCTCCTTGGCCGTGAGAAAAAAGTACGCCCCGCAGTGCGGGCAGATATTGTTGTTTTCCCGTACACGGCGCTTAAACACGAGCTGGCCGCACGACTTGCACCGGATCCATAGGCTCTCGTCGAGCTTCTTCTCCAGGTCAACGCGAAAGTAGCGTTTATCCTTAAATATCGCCATTTTATCACTCCTTCGGCCGGCGGTGGGAGAACGGGTTGAACCACGGGCGGCGCATCCTCTTTGGGTCGTTTGTAGCGCGCAGGCTATCCGGGAGGACCGCACCGCTGGAGATGACCATCGATAACGCATCCTCCACCGGAATATTGAGGTAAGTCACCTTCCGTTTGGGGATAACGAGCATCATCCCGGAGAGGGGGTTCGGTGCGGTGGGAGCGTACACAAGGAGCGATTCCTCCCCGGTCTCGTCGTACAACCGCCCGACATCCTCGTTAGTCACAAGGCCGATTACCCACATCCCCTCCTTGGGATACTCGAACATCACCACCTTCTGAAACGAAGCGGCATCCCGGCCCAACAGGGCATGGGTAAACTGCTTCAACGCCGTGTACATCCCCCGCACCCCGGGAACGGATGACAACACGCGGTCGAGATAGTACTGCAGTGCCCGTCCCAGGAAATTGCGCGTAATCAGGCCGATGAGCAAGACGATGATGATAAGGATGTAGATCCCCATCCCGGGGATCCATCTCCCGAGCGCCCGCTCCACCATCTCCCCGAACGGGGTGTGTCGCCCGACCATGTCGTTCAGTATTCGGTACAGATACCACAGGATATAGAACGTGAGCCCGATGGGAAGGATGGCCAGAAGCCCGCTGATGAACGTGTCCCACAGACGACGCAAAAAGACCCTCATCGGACCATCACCTGCACTTGTCCGATCACTTAAATCGCCTCATTTTTGTATTATAGGGGATGATGAGAAAGGGCGCATACTGGGTAAAGATAGTGCTAGGATGCAGCGGACTTGCCGTATTGCTCGTCGGGATCGGATTCGGTTTGACGGCGCTCTATCCCCTGCGTTACGAAAAGACGATCATCGCCCTTTCCGAGGAACATGGACTTGATCCGTACCTCGTGTTTGGAGTGATTCGGACGGAGAGCCGGTTCCGCCTGCACGTTGTGTCACAGGCCGGGGCGATCGGGCTGATGCAGATCACTCCGGCAACAGGTAGATGGATCGCGGGTAAGCTCAACCGGCACGCGTTTACCCCCGGTGACCTGTACGACCCACAAGTAAACCTCCAGTTTGGCACCTGGTACCTGCGCTACCTGATCGACCGGTTCGGAGGGAACATCGACTTCGCCCTGTTGGCGTACAACGCCGGACCAGGGAAGGTGGATCGTTGGCAAAGTAAGAATGGGGGCTACCCGGAGAACGCTACCTATCTGGATGCGGTTCGACGCAATCAGGGGATCTACCGGTTTTTGTACGGATCGTTCCTTGGCCCGGTGCTGCGGGCCTTTACGGGCTGAGATTGCAGTAAACGCCATCTTGGGCTAGTATTTCGCTGATTGCGATCAACAACCAATAGGAGGTTTAGTCGTGTCGGAACTGATCAAGTGGGTGAAGAAGGACCCGGCCAAGGAGAACGTCTTCTGGCCAACCGAAGAGATGAAGAAGCGGGCGTGGGTGGCCGATGAGGCGATCTATGCCGAGGCAAATGCCGATCCGGTAAAGTTCTGGGAAAAACACGCCGAGGAGCTCCACTGGTTTAAGCACTGGGACAAGGCATACGAGTTTGCACCACAAGGCTATAAGTGGTTCGTTGGGGGGAAGATTAACCTTTCGTACAACTCTCTCGACCGCCACATCGCCGCCGGTAACGGCGACCGGGTGGCCATCATCTGGGAGCCAGAGCCGGTGGATGAGGCACCGCGCAAGATCACGTACAACGAGCTGCACCGCCTTGTCAGTAAGTTCGCTAACGTCTTGAAGGGTCTGGGAGTGAAGAAGGGGGATCGCGTCGGGATCTACCTCCCGATGATCCCGGAGGCGGTGATCGCCATGCAGGCGTGCGCCCGCATCGGTGCCCCGCATTCTGTTGTATTTTCAGCGTTTTCTTCCGACTCCCTGCGCGATCGGTTGGTCGACGCCGGGGCGAAGGTCCTGATCACCGCCGATGGCTACTACCGTCGGGGGAAGAAGATCAATCTGAAGCGCAACGCCGACGGGGGCGTAGAAGGGACGCAGGTGAGGAAGGTGGTCGTTGTCAAACGTCTCGATGGGAGCGTCCCCATGACTCCGGGCCGCGACCTGTGGTACCACGAGCTGATGGAAAACGCCTCGGACGATTGCCCGGCTGAGGAGATGGACGCTGAGGACCTTGCGTTCCTCCTCTACACCTCCGGGACAACGGGAAAGCCGAAGGGGATTATGCACACCACCGGAGGTTACGCCGTCCAGTCCTATCTCACCACTAAATGGGACTTCGACCTGCATGAGGGGGATATCTTCTGGTGCACCGCCGATGTCGGTTGGATCACCGGGCATACGTACATCAACTACGGGCCGCTGATGCTCGGGGTGACGAGCGTAATCTACGAGGGCTCTCCCGACACCCCGGACTACGGCCGCATGTGGTCGATCATCGAAAAACACAAGATCACGCAGCTCTACACCGCGCCGACCGCGATCCGCATGTTTCTCAAGTGGGGGGACGAGTGGCCAGCGAAGTACGACCTCACATCACTGCGCCTGCTCGGCACGGTTGGGGAGCCGATCAATGTCGATGCGTGGTTATGGTACTTCGACAAGATTGGCGGCGGTCGCTGCCCGATCATCGACACGTGGTGGCAGACCGAGACCGGGGCAACGATGGTGAATAGCCTGCCGGGAATGGGGCCGTTCATCCCCACGGTTGCTGGCCGTCCTTTCCCGGGAGTGATTGCCGACATCCTCGACTCCGGCGGCACACCGGTGAAGCCAGGGGACGGCGGGTACCTCACGGTCTACAGCCCGTTCCCTCCTGCGCTTACACGCGGGATCTACCACGATATGGAGCGGTTTAAGAGCCAGTACTTCGGCGATTACGGTCCGGAGCGCTACTTCACAAGCGACGGGGCGCGCAAGGACGAGATGGGCAACATCCGCATCACCGGGCGCGTCGACGACGTGATGAATGTCGCCGGGCACCGCCTGGCGACTGCTGAGGTGGAGAGTGCACTCGCCCAAAATGACAAGGTGAGCGAAGTCGCCGTTGTATCGCGGCCGCACGAGCTGAAGGGCGAGGTCCCAGTCGCATTCGTGCTGTTAAAGTCCGGGGTGGAACCATCGGAGGAGATCCGCAAGGAGCTTTTGGGAACGGTGACCAAGGTGATTGGCCCGACCGGTCGGCCGGACGAGATTGTCTTCGTCGATGACGTGCCGAAGACGCGAAGCGGGAAGATCATGCGCCGCGTGCTCAAAGCGCTTGTGCGCAACGATCCGATCGGAGACATCACCACATTGCAAAACCCGGATAGCGTCGACCTCTTGAAGAAAGCGGTCGGGTACAAAGGCTAAGGGGGAAGCAAAGTGAGTGAGGAAAATGTCAAGCTGGCCAATGTTGGTGCGTTGGGCCTGGGTGGGTTCGCCCTCTCCACGTTCATCCTCAATATCGTGAACGCCGGATGGGTGGATGAAAAGACGATCGGGATCGTGATGCCGGTTGCTTTATTCTACGGGGGGCTTGCCCAGTTCATGGCGGGGATGTGGGACGTGCGCCGTGGCGACACGTTTGGGGCGACCTGTTTTAGCTCATTCGGTGCGTTCTGGATGGGGGTAGCCACATTCTTCTTTCTCAACCTCGCGGGAGTACCTGGATTCACGGGCGTTCCTCCGGCCGGGGTGGCGATCGTCATGATCGCGTGGGGAATCTTCACGTTTTACGCGACGATCGCCGCGCTCAAGCTCCCCAAAGCGGTCACGTGGGTGTTCATCACCCTGACGATTCTGTTCTTCCTCCTGGCGATTGGGGAGTTCGTGCCGATCGTGCACATGATCGCCGGGTATGAAGGGGTGCTATGCTCCTTGATCGCGTGGTATGCCTCGGCGGGGATCCTGATCAATACGACCTACGGGCGTACCGTGCTTCCACTCGGGGAGCGCAAGTAACGGTCAATTATGCGGCGGGGCGGAGGAATCCGCCCCGCTTTTTTCTAGATCGAGGTAAAATTCGACCCATTCACGCTTCTCAGCAAAACCAAGCGTCCGCAAGATCCCGGCGAGCGCTTCGTCCTCCGGCATTAGGGAAATATTGACCTCTTTTTTCGCCATTTGCATAAACCAACGTTCTCCCGCGGCCAGCAGGGAGAGGATCGCTTGCTCTTCCCCGGGAATAAGGAGAAGTGGGTAAGCTTCCCCCACCCGTTCGCGGCTGATGGCGAATAAGCTCCCACACATCGCTATCCCGTGCGTGGTTACTGCGGTGAGGTTTCGCATGTGTATCCCGAGCAACCGCCTGAAGAACCGGACATTGTAGCGCCGTCCGCGCCACATCCGTTTATCGGGCGGGAGATCCCATCTGTGCATGCGGCGGAGCCGCACCCCACGGGGCGGCGATATACTAAGCGGGAGGGGATGCGTGTACACCACCGTGCGGCTCATTGGGGTAAAGCCAACGCGTTCGATCAGGCGTTGTGCTACGTGGTTGAGTGGTGAGGCAAGTGCCCGTTTATACCCGGCAGCGCGCAGACGAGCAATCGCCGCTTCCACCAGGTGCGTAGCGATCCCCTGACCGCGAAACTCCGGCACAACGTAGGCACCAGTGAGGGACGGTTCCTTACGCCCGACGACTGTGAGACAACCGATCGGCTCGTCCCCATTTCGGGCGAGCAAGGCGAACGCCTCATGCCCGCTCACGCGCTTTATCACCTTGAGAGGGAGCCCGTTCCCTAATAGGAGAAAGCTGATGAGGTGTTCTAGATGATTGAGATCGGTCCCCAGTTCGGATAGCTCGTTTCCAAACCCCGATCGCAGAAACTCAATGTAGCAAGGGACGTCCTTGC
>CAZTJW010000023.1:0-8526 GCA_964613775.1 uncultured Thermotogae bacterium | reverse complement strand
GGAGGAAAGAGTGTAGATATTATCCTTCAGCAGGACATGTGAAGATGAAAGTGCTTCTCTTTGCCTCCCTGCACGAGGCGGTGGGGAAAAGTGAGCTATTGCTTGAGCTTCCGGACGCCTCACCGGTTGGTGGGCTCATCGCGCGCTTGGAAAGGGAACATCCCATCTTGAAGAAATACCTGCCCTACGTCCAGGTTGCGGTGAACTACAAGCTTGTACACGGGAAGGCGGTGCTCCGTGACGGAGACGAGATCGCTCTCCTCCCTCCTGTCGGCGGAGGATAAATGGAAGACTACATGAAGATTACGCATGATCCGATCAATATTGGCGAGATCGTCTCCCATATTACCCACCCCGAGGTGGGGGCGGTGGCGACGTTCATCGGGGTGGTACGCGGGATGGACAATGGGGAGAGGATATCCCACCTTGAGTACGAGGCCTACCCGGAGATGGCGCTGAACGAGCTTGGAAGGATCGGAGCAGAGGCGCGGTCGCGTTGGCCAACGATCCGGCAGGTGGCGATCGTCCATCGGATAGGCAAGCTCTCAGTTGGCGAAATAGCGGTCGTAATCGGGGTTTGTGCCTCCCATCGGGAGGAAGTATTCTCCGCAGTGCACTATGCGATCGATCGCTTAAAGGAGATTGCTCCCATCTGGAAGAGAGAGGTGGGGGAGAAAGGAGCACGATGGAAGAGCGAAGTTTAACCAAACTTTACCCGATATTGAGCGTTGAGGAGGCACGGGCACGCGTCCTCGCACGGATCCGGCCGCTAGAAGCGGAGAGTATCCCAATTACTGAGGCGCTCGGACGGGTATTAGCCGAGGAAATCGTTGCCGACTACGACATCCCGCCGCATGCCAACACGGCAATGGACGGTTATGCCGTCCGCGCGGCCGATACTGTCGGGGCAAGCCCGGATAGTCCAGTCCGCCTGCGTGTGATCGGCGAGCTTGCTGCTGGTTATATCGCAGATAAAACAGTAGAGCCGGGCACAGCGATCCGCATTATGACCGGGGCACCGATCCCAAAAGGAGCGGATGCGGTCGTTCGGTTCGAGAAGACACATCACGACGGGGATTGGGTTGAGATTATGACATCCGTTTCTCCCGGGAAGGAAGTTCGGCGTGCAGGTGAGGACGTACGGGCTGGAGAGACAGTCATCCCGCGGGGAACGGTTCTTAGGCCGCAGGAGATCGGGATGCTCGCTGCCCTCGGGCAAAAGGAGGTTGCAGTGACCCGCCGACCGCGGGTGGGGATCCTCGGGACCGGCGACGAACTCGTGGAGATAGATGCCCCGCTTGCACCGGGGAAGATCCGCAATACCAACACCTACTCCAACGCTGCTCAGGTGCGCAAGTATGGAGGAGTCCCAGTGATCCTCGGAATCGCCCGCGACCGGGAACCGGAAATCGCGGACAAGCTGCGGGAAGGGCTTAACAAAGGGGTGGACCTTCTCCTCGTGTCAGGTGGGGTATCGGTCGGCGACTTCGACGTCGTAAAGAAGGTCCTTGCTGCGGAAGGAAGGATCGATTTCTGGCGCGTCAGGATGAAGCCAGGGAAGCCGCTTGCCTTCGGCTATCTTGAATTTGAGGGGAAGGAAACCCCGGTGATCGGAACGCCAGGAAACCCGGTCTCGACGATGGTATCGTTTGAAATGTTCGCCCGTCCTGCGATCTTAACTATGCTTGGCGCGCGTGAGCTTGAGCCGTTCTCGGTCCAAGCGCGGTTCGCCGATTCCGTCCCCAAGAAGGACGACCGCCGCCACTACCTGCGAGTGCGCCTCGAGGAGGAAAACGGGGAGTTCGTCGCCCATTCAACCGGTGATCAGGGCTCGGGGATCCTCTCTTCGATGGTTAAAGCGGACGGCTTGGCGGTGATCCCCGCTGAATGGGATCATGTCGAGCCGGGTGCACAGGTGCGGGTGATTCTACTACAATAGAATGTAGCGTCGGGTTTTATGCCCGACGTTTCCAATGGAGGATTATTATGGTGATTCGGGTAGGTATCCTCACGGTGAGCGATCGCTCGTACCGCGGGGAACGGAAAGATGAAAGCGGCCCCCTGATCCGACAATTGGTGCTTGAGCACCTCGACGCCAATATCGAAGCGGAGGGAATCGTCCCCGACGATGGGGATGCAATCGCTAAAAAGCTCATCGAATGGTGTGACGAGAAGAGGCTTCATCTTATCCTCACTACCGGTGGGACCGGATTCTCTCCCCGTGATATCACCCCCGAGGCAACGAAAAATGTGATCGATCGGGAAGTACCAGGGTTCTCCGAGGCGATGCGCATGGAGGGGTTCAAGAAGACCCCACACGCCCTCCTCTCCCGCGGGATCGCCGGAATTCGTGGCAAGACATTAATCATCAACCTTCCCGGAAGCCCGAAAGCAGTGAGAGAAGGGCTCCTTTTGATCTTTCCTGCCATCCCCCATGCGATATCAACCTTACTTGATACTCCGGAGAAGGAACAGCACGATTACCATACGCGAAGCTGAGCGCTAGCGGTTGAGTTTGCCCATGCATTCTTGGATAATTTAGAGGTGAGGGGTTGGGATTTATCTCCGGACGGGGGACGGTGAATGGAACCACATGAGTGTAGAGGCTACAGCAGCAGCTGATTGGGCGGTCCGTTATCCGGAGAAATTCGCCTCACTAGATAAAGTCTTCTCACATATCCACCGGGGGGACCGCATCTTCATCGGGACCGGTTGTGGAAAGCCGCAGTACCTCATCGATGAGATGGTGCGTTATGTCAAGGAACACCCCAAGGCATTCTTCGACGCGGAGGTCCTGCATATCTGGACCCTTGGAGTTGCTCCGTATATGAGCGAGGAGTTCAAGCACAACTTCCGCCACAACGCATTTTTCATCTCCGGGAACACGCGCGATGAGGTGAACAAAGGAATGGCTGATTACACCGCGATCTCTCTCTCACAGGTTCCCGATCTCTTCTACCGACGGGTGGTACCGATCGACATTGCGCTTGTGCAAACCTCCCCGCCCGATCGCTACGGTTACATGAGCCTGGGAATCAGCGTGGACATCGTGCGCGCCGCGGTGGATAGCGCAAAGTGCGTCATCTGTCAGGTGAATAAGTACATGCCGCGCGTGCACGGGGACAGCTTTGTCCACATCAGCGACGTCGATTTCATCGTCCCACACGATGAGCCACTTATTGAGTACGATACCGAAGTAGTCAATGAAACCGCGTGTCGAATCGGCCGCTACGTCGCACGATTGGTGGAGGACGGGGCGACGATTCAAGTGGGCTACGGGCGGATCCCCAACGCCGTTCTGCGGAACCTGGATGGTAAACGCCATTTGGGGATTCATACTGAGCTATTAGGCGATGGGGTCGTAGAGTTAATGAAGAAGGGAGTGGTCGATAACTCACGTAAATCGATCGATCGCAATAAGACAGTGGCCGCATTCTCCATGGGGAAGCGGTCGACCTACGACTACCTCTCCGATAATCCGGCGATCGAGTTCCGTCCTGTGGAGTACACGAACAATCCGACGATCATCGCCCAGCAGCACCGAATGACCGCGATCAACACCGCTCTTTCCATCGACCTCACCGGCCAGGCGACGGCGGAATCGATCGGAAGGATGTTTTACAGCGGGATCGGGGGACAGGCCGATTTCATGCGTGGAGCAGTCCTCGCCCCACACGGAAAGTCGATCCTTGTCCTTGAATCGACAGCCCGCAACGGGGAGGTGTCACGGATTGTCCCCATCCTTCCGGAAGGGGCAGGAGTGACTCTCACCCGCGGCGACATCCACTACGTGGTCACCGAGTACGGGATCGCCTACTTGCATGGGAAGAACATGCGCGAGCGGGCAATGGAACTGATCAGCATCGCCCATCCTAAATTCAGGCCCTGGCTCTTGCGCGAGGCGAAAGCGCTCAACCTGATCTACAAGGACCAGGCGTACATCCCAGGTGAACGGGGACAGTACCCGGAACAGCTCGAGACTTATCGTACGACGAAGTCCGGATTGGAGATATTCCTCCGGCCAGTGCAGATGAGCGACGAGCCACTTTTGAAGGACTTTTTCTATTCCCTTTCCGATCAATCGATCTATCGGCGGTTCATCTCCGCACGCACGGACATGCCACACGAGCGGCTACAGGAGTTTGTTGTCATCGATTACACGCGTGAGATGGTGATTCTGGCAATTATCGGCGATGAGGAGAATCCGCTTGTAGTTGGAGTAGGGCAATATGGGATCGCGGAGCAAACGCACACCGCTGAGGTAGCGTTGGTAGTGCGCGACGATCACCAAAACAAGGGAATCGGTACCGAACTTCTGAACTACCTCACCTACCTCGCCAAGCGGCAGGGTCTTCTCGGGTTCACCGCAGAGGTGCTGGTAGGCAACCAACCAATGTTGCATCTGTTTGAAAAGGCCGGATTCACGATCGAAAAACGGCGTGAGGCCGGCGTGTATGAACTTCGCATGTTATTTAGGTGATCATATGAAAGAAAAAGCCGAAATCAAGTATCTGTTTGAACCACGGGAGGTCGCCGTAATCGGCGCTTCCCAAAACCCGGCGAAGATCGGGTATCGCATCGTGGAGAACATCGTAAAATCCGGTTATCAAGGGGAGATCTATCCGATCAACCCCAAGGGCGGGGAGATCCTTGGCCATAAGATCTACCAAAATCTAGAGGAAGTTGGTAAAGAAATCGACCTGGGGGTAATCTCCGTCCCTGCCGCACTTGTCCGCGGCGTGGTGGAGGATTGCGGAAAGCACGGAGTGAAGCACCTTGCAATCATCACCTCCGGCTTCTCCGAAATAGGGAAAAGGGCGGAGGAACGGGCCATCGTCGAGATCGCCCATCGATACGGGATGAGGATCCTCGGTCCAAATATCTTTGGAATCTACTCCGCTGCCGCCTCGCTCGACGCCACGTTCGGCCCCGGTGGGATCCTGCCCGGGCACGTGGCGATCATCACCCAGAGCGGCGCGCTGGGAATTGCGATGATCGGGAAGACGTCAGCTGAGTCGCTCGGACTATCTGCGTTAGTCTCCGTGGGAAACAAATCGGATATCGACGAGTCCGATCTCCTGGAATATCTGGAGGATGACGATAACACCACCGTGGTGCTCATGTACATCGAGGGAGTAAAGAACGGTGAGCGCCTTATTCGGGTGCTGAAGCGCCTCACCCGCAAGAAGCATGTGATCGTGGTCAAGGCCGGTCGGTCAAAGCGTGGGGCAATGGCCGCTGCTTCCCATACCGGTGCGCTTGCTGGAACGGATGAGATCTTCGCTAGCATCATGCGCCAATGCGGGGTGATCCGCGCGGAGAGCATACAGGAGGCGTTCGATTGGGCACGCTTCCTCGCTGATTCACCACTGCCAGCAGCAAGTGATGCGGTTATTATCACCAATGGCGGGGGAATCGGAGTGATGGCCACCGATGCGTGCGAAAAACACGGGGTCTCCCTGTACGACGATCAACAGGTGCTTAAAGAATCATTTTCTTCGTTGATGCCTGCCTTTGGCTCGACGAAGAACCCGGTCGATCTCACCGGCCAGGCAACCGCCCAGGATTACGCGCGGGCGATGGAGGTGGCGCTCCATAACGACCGGATCGGAAGCGTCATCTCGCTATTCTGTGAAACGGCGCTATTTGACGTGGACGCCCTTGCCCAGGTACTGGAAAAGACGTACCGCAGTTATCAGGGGAAGAAGCCGATCGTCTTTTCCCTGTTCGGCGGTGAACGCGCGGAGAATGCGCTCGGTAAGCTGCGCAAGAGCGGGATCCCTGCATTCTCCGACGTGTACGAGGCTGTGTCCTGCTTAGGGGCACTTTATCGTTCCTGGCACTACCTGCATACGAAGGAAGAACGTGTGGAGGAGCCGCAGCTCAACATCGCTGCGATTAAGGGAATACTGGCCCGCGCTCAGAGCGACGGGCGGGAGTTCCTGTTTGCCCATGAAGCCCATCAAGTCGCGGACATTATGGGGATACCCACTCCCAGATCGATCATCGCCCGCAACCTCGACGCCGCGGTAAACGCCGCGGAGAAAATCGGGTATCCGGTGGTGATGAAGGTCGTGTCCAAGGACATCCTCCACAAGAGCGACGCCGGTGGTGTGGCGCTCGATCTCGATGACAAAGACGAGGTGATCGACGCGTATCAGGCAATCCTGCGCAGTTGTCACGCGTACAATCCGCAAGCGGTGATCCAGGGAGTGGAAGTGGCAGAGATGGTACCCGCAGGAGTGGAGACAATCATTGGCGCACGCCGGGATCCATCATTCGGCCCGATCGTGATGTTCGGCCTTGGGGGGATCTACGTTGAGGTGATGCGGGACGTGTCGTTCCGCGCTGCCCCGATCAACCGGAGGACAGCGCATGCCATGATCGGGGAGATTCGCTCCTACCCGCTGCTCCTCGGGGTGCGCGGGGAAAAGCGCAAGGATATCGATGCGATTGCCGATGTAGCGATACGCCTCGGTGCGCTCGTCGATCGGATCCGCGATATAACGGATATCGAGATCAATCCGCTTGTTGTCTACGAACATGGCAAGGGGGTAAAAGCAGTGGACATAAGAATTCTGTTTAGAAAAGCCCAGGGGGGTGAGTGAAGTGAACTCGTTCATCATCACATCAACACGCAAAGACGCGGGGAAGACGAGCCTGCTGGTTGGGCTAGCACGCGCCATGGGGAAAAAATTCGGGTACATCAAGCCACTCGGTGACCGGCTCCTGTACCGCAAGAAACGCCTGTGGGACTATGACGCCGCTCTGCTCGTCAACCTATTTGACTTGGATGAAGAACCGGAGGCGGCCTCCATCGGGTTCGACCACTCCAAACTTCGCTATATGTATGATCAAGGGTCGATCACCACCAAATTGAACGATCTGATCGCGGAAGTAGGAAAGGGAAAAGAGGCTCTCTACATTGAATGTGGGAAGGGGCTTGCATTTGGAGCATCGGTGTATCTGGATCCGTTCACCATCTCAAAGGCCACCGGGCTGCCAGTGGTGATCGTTGCCGGTGGGGAGGAGGACGAGATCGCCGATGACCTTGCGTTCTTGAAGCGGTTCATCACTGCTGACGAGGCGCACATCGGCGGGGTGATCATCAACAAGGTGAAAAATCCGGCTGACTTCAAGGCAACTCACTTGGAAGAGATTAAGAATCTGGGGATACCGCTGCTTGGGATCGTCCCGTACGAGCCGGAGCTCACCACGCTTTCAGTGAGCACGGTGGCGGACAAGCTGTTCGCCCGCGTGATCGCCGGAGAGAGCGGGCTCAACCGCACGATTCGCAATGTGCTTGTCGGAGCGATGTCGGTCGGAGCAGTCCTCAACAAGCCGATCTTTCACAAACCGGATAAGATGATCATCACTCCGGGAGACCGCAGCGACATGATCCTCGCCGCGCTCGATGCTGGAGGGACGTCCTGCATCCTACTCACGAACAACATCGTGCCACCGGCAAACGTCGTTACCCGTGCCACCGAGCAGGGGGTTCCCATCCTCCTCGTCCCCAGCGATACCTACACAATCGCAAAGCAGGTCGATCGGCTTGAGCCGCTGCTCACCAAGGAAGATACCGATAAAGTAGCAATCCTAACCCGGCTTGTGGTCGATAATCTTGATCTGACGGCTCTTGAAAACATGTAGGGTGAATATGGGGTGCACACAGCTACGTTTCGATTTTATGCGGAGCTGAACGATTTTATTCCTCAAGCATGGCGTCGGGGCGACATCCCCTACCGATTTTTCGGGACGCCGGGGGTGAAGGACGCGATCGAGGCACTCGGGGTCCCGCACGTCGAGGTCGATCTTATCCTGGCGAATAACCGTTCTGTCGGGTTCGACTATCGGCTGCGGCCGGGCGATCGGATTGCGGTCTACCCGGTGTTCGAGAGCCTCGACATCAGCCCGCTTGCCAGGCTGCATGGTCGACCGTTGCGGGATCCGAAGTTCATCGGGGACGTACATCTGGGAAAGCTCGTGCGACTCCTGCGTTTGCTCGGGTTCGATACCGCGCAGTTCGCGGGGAAGGAGGATGCCGTCATCGCCGAAATTGCTGCGAAGGAGAGGCGGATCATCCTCACCCGCGACCGTGATCTGTTGAAGCGCAGCGCTGTCACGCACGGTTATTGGGTCAGGTCCACTGAGCCGGTCGAACAGGCGCGCGAGATAGTGCGGCGCTTCGACCTCCATGCGCAGGTGCGTCCGTTCACGCGCTGTCCCGCGTGCAACAGCCTGCTCACTCAGGTGAGTAAGGAAGAGGTCCTGGACCGCATTCCGCCGAAGACCGCACGCTGGCAGGACGAGTACTTCATGTGTACGGGGTGTGGTAAGCTATACTGGCGCGGTACCCACTACCCGCAACTGCGAAAGATGATCAAGCGGATCACCGAATGCACATAACTACTAGCCTCAGTGCCTTCAGTTGACAAGGGGGTAAAGTTTTGTTTACCATCATTTTTACCATTGGGAGATCGTTTAATGGCAGGACGACAGGCTCTGGCCCTGTTAGTGGGGGTT